>JANWZT010000061.1 GCA_025054515.1 Candidatus Caldarchaeum sp. | reverse complement strand
CGACAGTCGACGTGCCGATTAGACCTCCTAATTTGATGATTACGCAGCTAAATCTTGACGATAAGCTGCGTAAGGAGAAATTGGAGGCGAAGCCCGCTTGACCCATCTCAAATCCCTCGCTGCACCCCGTCATTTTCCGAAAAAAGCAACCGTATTCACAGTGAACCCTGCGCCCGGCCCGCATCCCAAAAAACGGTCCATTCCACTTTTGATAGCCGTAAGAGACATCTTGAATTATGTTGATGACAGAAGAACCGCGTTGAAGCTCATCAAGGATGGAAATTTCCTCATCGACGGCAGGCCAGTTAAAGACCCTCGTTTCCCGCTTGGTCTGATGGATGTTTTGTCGGTGAAGGCCACGGGTGAACATTTCAGAGTCATTATCAAGCCCGGTAAAGGCCTTTTCCTATTCAAAGTCACGGCTGAGGAGTCTGGTTTCAAAGTTGTTCAGGTTTTGAGGAAGAACCACGTGAAAGGTGGGGCGTTGATGGTCGGTTTTCACGACGGCCGGACGCTTCTCTTTAGGGGTGAAAACCTTGAGCGAGGTCTCGGCTTCAGGATTCTCGACGGCGTTAAACTCGGGTTGCCCGACCAAGAGATAATCGAAGCTGTTCCAGTCGAGGCCAACGTATATGGCTATGTTCACAGCGGCGCAAGAGCGGGTCTTCACGGCCGAATACTCAAAGTCAGGAGGGATGTGGTTTTCCCCGACAAGCCGACTGCTACCATCGAAACCAGTCAAGGTACAGTCACCACGCTTCTCCGGAACATCATGCCGGTAGGAGGTGAAAAACCATGGATAACGCTGCCTTAGAACAGCTCGTCAAGCCACGGATAGAAAAAGTCGTCGTAAACTGCTCGGTGGGAGAGGGTGGGGCCAAGCTGGAGAAGGCCATGAAAATCATCGAATCGCTGGTGGGTCAGAAACCCGAGGTGAGGAAAGCTAAGAAAACCATCCGAGGGTTCGGCATCCACAGAGGAGAACCGATAGCCATTCGAGCGACTCTACGGAAACAGGCAGCCGTCGACTTTCTACGCAAAGCTTTAGCCGCCGTCAATAACCGCATCAAGTCTTCATCTATCGACAAAGACGGAAACTTCTCGTTCGGCATCAAAGAGCATCTCGACATACCGGGAACACGTTACAACCCGGAGCTGGGAATAGTCGGAATGGACGTGACGGTCCATCTAAGCAAGCCCGGCTACAGAGTTTGGAAGAGGGCCTACAGGCCTTCGAAAGTGGGGAAGAGACAACGGGTTTCAAAGGATGAAACGCTTGAATTTCTGAAAAGTTTGGGGGTTGAGGTGATAGAGGAATGAAGATCAAACCGCCGAAGCAGAGGAAGTTTGGTAAAGGAGTTCACGTCTGCCGCCGCTGTGGAACAAGCGTCGGCGTCATAAGAAAATACGGGCTATATATTTGCAGGCGGTGCATCAACGAAATCGGGCCTAAGCTCGGTTTTCAGGTGTTTGATTAGGTGATAGGAGGATGACTGATTTGGTATCATCTCTTTTCACAACCTTGCAAAACAACGAAGCTGTGAGAAACCGCGACTGCTTCGTCAAAGCATCGAAGCTCGTCGGCGAAGTGTTGAAGGTTCTTCAGAGGAACGGATACATCGGCGCCTTCGAATTCATCGACAACGGAAGAGGCGGCATCTTCAAGATACAGCTTCTTGGCAGGATAAACAGGTCAGCGCCGATACGGCCGCGGATAGCCGTCAAGTCAACTCAGTACGAATTTTTTGAACAAAGATATCTTCCCGGAAGAAACATCGGCCTATTGGTCGTTACCACACCGAAAGGCGTCATGTCGCACGAAGAAGCGAAAAGGCAGAAGACTGGAGGGAGGTTGCTCGGCTATGTCTACTAAATACGTTGAAGATTTCTACCCGATTCCGGCTGGCGCGTCAGTAAAGATCGAAGGGAAAACGCTTGTCTTCGAAGGAAAGAAAGGCCGCTTGGTCAAAGACATCAGCCACATACCCGCTGAAATAAAGGTAGACAACGGTAGGATAATCTTCCGGGTGCCGGGCAGGTCTCGGAAGGCGAAAGCATTGCTGGGTACTCTGGTTTCCATCGCAAGAAACGCTTTCACGGGGGTTTCGAACGGATACGTATATCGAATGAAAGTGGTTTCGTCACATTTCCCGATCACCGTCAAAGTTTCAGGCAAAGAAGTTCATATCACCAATTTCATCGGCGAAAGGTACGTGAGAAAGGCGAAGATTGTCGGAGATGTAAGCGTGCAGGTTAAGGGTGATGAAATCATAATCAGCGGGATCGACCGTGAAAGTGTCGGACAGACGGCTGCGAACATCGAGAACGCGACCAAGATTTCGAGGAAAGACCCTCGGAAATTCCTCGACGGCATCTATGTTTTGGAGAAAGCTGTGGGGTGAATGATGGTTGTTACCGCGTAGAATTCTACGTAAAAGACGGCAAACTCCCGAATTCGTACGGCAAGAAAGCTGGCGGTACGTGAGGCTGAGAACTGGATACCGGCGGCCGCGGGGAAAAGACAGCCGGATGCGGCTTCAAAGAAGCGGCTCACCTCCTTTAGCTAAGATTGGTTACGGCAGCCCATCGAGGTACCGTAGCCTCCATCCGTCGGGATATAGGGATGTGTTGGTGTCGTCGGTGACCGAGCTCGATACCCTCCGCCCCGAAGAAGACGCCGTCAGAATTTCAGGCCGTCTAGGGCTGAAGAAGAAGATGGAAGTTTTTGAAGCGGCCCGGGCTAAGGGATTCAAAGTGCTTAACCCGCCAGCCAAAGCAGGTGGTGGATCATGACGCTCGAAATGCAGAGAAGGATGGCTGCAGACCTTCTTAAATGCGGGACCACGAGGGTTAGGTTCGACCCCGAAAGGCTTGAAGACATCGAATCAGCCATCACACGTGCAGAAATCAGAAAGCTGATAGCGGACGGCGCCATCTACAAAATACCAGCCAAAGGCGTTAGCAGGGCCCGGTTAGAACCAAAAAGAAAACGCGGTGAAGGAAGCCGCGAAGGCGGGAAACATTCCATCATTCCGAGAAAGACAGCTTGGATACAACGGGTGAGGTCCCAAAGAAGATATCTGCAAAAGCTGCGGGACAAAGGAGTTCTGGAACCGGCCGATTACAGGACACTCTACAGCTACGTCAAGGCCGGCAACTTCAAGTCGGTGGCGGCGCTGAAAGAATTCATAAGGAACAAGGGGTTGCTCAAGGAGGGTGCTTGAGATGGTGGGGCCTCTTCTTCGGATGAAGCCGCGTCGCCGTCGGCAGGGGTTGACGGACTACCGGAAAAGGCTGAGATTGGTCAAATCAGGCGTCGAACGGCTCGTCATCCGACGCAGCAACCGCAGGATCATCGTCCAGCTGGTCAAATCAAAGGCCGGCGGAGACCAAACCCTGTTGACGGTTTCTTCAGATGTTCTGTCAAAATACGGGTGGAAGGCTTCTTTCAAATCGGTTCCCGCGGCATACCTGACGGGGCTTTTGGCCGGCAAGAAAGCCGTCGAAAACGGAATCAAAGAGGCGATAGTTGATTTGGGTTTGTACCGTTCCGTGAAAGGCTCGCGTCTTTACGCGGTTGTCAAAGGCGCGGCCGAAGCCGGTCTAGAAATCCCCTTCAACGAAGAGGTGATGCCCGACGAAGACAGGCTTTACGGTAAACACATAGTCGATTATGTTGGGAAAATTTCTCAGACGCCAGTTGGCTGGCAGTTTGCGGCCACAGACAGGGATTATCTACTTAAGCTCGAAGATGAGGTGAAACGAATCAAAGGCGAGATTGTCGGAGGCGGTGGAGATGGGTGAGTGGGTTCCGCGGACAAACCTCGGCAGAATGGTCTTGGAGGGAAAAATCAACTCGATAGAACAAGTATTTCAGATGCATGGGAAAATTCTGGAGCCGGAAATAGTCGACAAGCTGCTTCCCAACCTTGAGCAGGAGGTAATCGACGTCAAGCTCGTCCAAAGACAGACCGACGCCGGGGAGAAGACACGTTTCAAAGCTTTGGTAGTCGTGGGGAACCGGGACGGATATATCGGAATAGGCACGGGCAAGTCTTCGCAGGTGGTTTTGGCCATCGAAAAAGCGATTCGAAACGCCAAGATGTCGATTGTTCCGGTGAAGAGAGGATGCGGCAGCTGGGAATGCGCCTGCGGAGAACCTCACAGCGTTTTGGTCAAGTCGGAAGGAAAATACGGAAGCGTAAGAATAGAGCTGCTTCCCGCTCCACGAGGCCTCGGGCTGGTGGCAGGTGAATCGCAGAAAATTGTTCTCGCACTCGCGGGGATACGGGATTGCTGGACCAAAAGCTTCGGCGAAACCAGAACATCTTTATCGGTCGTCGGAGCCACCTACGAGGCCCTAAAAGAGACCACGAAAGTAGTTCTTCCCGACCTGTGGAGGACCGTTTAGCGATGACGGTCATGGCTGTGGTGCGGATCAAAGGCAACGTGGGCATAGACCCCGAAGTTGAAAAAACACTCCAGTCACTCAGGCTCGGAAAAGCCTTTACTGCAGCTCTTTTCGAACAATCCGAAACAGTCGAAGGAATGTTGCACAAGGCCCAAAGATATCTGACATGGGGTAAGCCCAACAAACAAACCATCTTCACCTTATTGAAAAGAAGCGGCTCCTTCTCCGGAGACTTGGCGACTTTGTCGGAAAAATTGGAGAAAGGAGAGGAAGCTCTCGAGATGCCTGTTTACGTCCAACTCCGCCCTCCGAGAAAAGGGTTTAAACGCTCCATCAAAAGGGCTTACAAATCAAATGGCGAATACGGCGACCGTGGAGACGACATAAACGAGCTGATACGCCGTATGGTTTGACGGGAAACACTTATTAACAAACCGGTCCTCCTTCATCCGGGTCTGGCTTTCGGGTGGAATTTGATGCCGACAAGGTTGCGCAAAGTCCGGAAAAGACGCGGCTCCCGAACTCATGGCTGGGGACAGATCGGACAGCACAGGAAAACCGGAGCAAAAGGCGGCCGGGGAATGGCCGGCGGACACAAACACAAATGGACCAAGCTCCTCAAAACTGACTACTTCGGAAAAAACGGCTTCGTCCCAATCGAACGCGTCCATGAAAAAACCGCCAGCCTCATCACGGTTTCAACCATGGCGGAAAAGGCGGGGGACATGGTGGTAAACCTCGCTCAAGCCGGTTACGACAAACTACTCGGTGGGGGACGAATCACGAAACCCGTGACGGTGGTCGTGGCGAAATGGAGTCGCCGTGCAGAAGAAAAAATCAAACATGCAGGCGGTAAACTCGTCAAGCCAGACGAGCTGGTGTCCGCATGAGCGAGAAATCCCCGGTTCGAACTGTATTTGAAAAAATTTCACGCATTCTACCCGAGATTAAGAAACCCGGTAGAAAGGTCGGGTTCGGTGAAAAACTGGCATGGACGGCGTTGGCCCTTGTTGTTTACTCATGGATGGGCCACACCATTCTTTACGGGCTACCGTCCGGTCAGCAGGTCGGCCAAAGCCCCGTCCTGCTCAACGTCGTATTCGCTCAAAAAACCGGCACGCTGATCACTCTGGGTATAGGGCCCATAGTTACGGCAGGCCTCATTCTTCAGCTTCTGGTCGGTGCTGAGCTGATCAAACTTGACCTCAACAAAAGCGAAGACAGAGCTCTCTTCACGTCGGTCAGCAAATTATTGGCAATAGTGATCGCGGTATTCCAGGGTGCGGCCTATGTTTCAGCCGGGTTTTTCGGGCCGACAACCCAAACCCAAAACCTTGTCATCTTCGTCCAACTGGTCATGGCCACCATCCTAATCATTCTTCTCGACGAACTCGTTCAGAAGGGCTGGGGCATCGGAAGCGGCATCAGCCTCTTCATAGTTGCCGGAGTCGCGGAAGAAATTTTCGTTTCCCTCTTTTCGCCCATCCTTTTACCCGACCAAATCTACCAAGGAGTAATACTCGCCATCTTCCAAACCATCATCGCCGGTAACATCTCACCACTCCTCATACGACAAGGCGGATTCCCCGACATAGTCGGGTTTGTGTCGACGATATTCCTCATAGTTGCCCTGATATACATCGAGGCAGTCAGAATCGAAATCCCGATATCCTACGCCAAATTCCAAGGATACAGGGCAAAATATCCCGTGAAGCTCCTTTACGTCTCGAACGTTCCAATCATCTTCGCCACCACCATCTTTAGCAACATCTTCTACCTCGGCTCGCTCGTCTGGAGCAGGTTCAACCCCAACAACGACAACTTCTTCCTCAACCTCATAGGCACATACCGTTTCGACGAAGAAGCAGGAACAGTCATATCCACCGGCGGCCTCGCATACTACGTCATAGGGCCGAGAGGCCTCGCACAAGTTTTAGAGGACCCTGTCAGGGCGGTAGCCCACGCCGCGATGCTCATAGTATTTTCAGTGCTGTTCGCGAAGTTCTGGGTTCAGATTTCAGGGCTGGCGCCTGAAAAGGTGGCTGAACAGTTGATCAGCGCTGGGATGCAGGTGCCCGGATTCAGAAGGTCGCCAGAAATCATCGCCAGCATCATCAGAAAATACATCGGAACCGTCACCATACTCGGAGGCCTCATCATCGGAACAGTCGCGAGCATCGCAGACTATCTCGCAGTCTTCGGCTCAGGAATCGGAATTCTACTCACCATAGGAATACTCAACCAATACTACCAGCTCCTCATCAGGGAACGGATATCCGAGATGTATCCCGCTTTCGGCAAGCTGCTGGGCAGGGAATGAGAATGGTGGTCGAAATGGTCATGATTTCATCGGTCGCGGCGGCTCTTTCCGCGGCAACTTCCATACTCCGTAAGCTGGTATTCAAAAAAGAAGATTACGCGAAGATGGCAGAAATCCAGCAGTACAACCGAGAGTTGATGAACGCAACCCGTAAAAAAGACCAGAAAACAATCCAGAAACTTCAGAAAAAAAAGGCCTACATACAGCAGATAAACGCCGAAGTCACCAAGAAAAACCTCATCACCATGTT
>JANWZT010000060.1 GCA_025054515.1 Candidatus Caldarchaeum sp. | reverse complement strand
GAATCAGCTCTATGATTTCCGGCTCGAGCGGTTCAACCCTAGTGTAAATTCGATTGTGTCTGTTGGGTGATTTTCCTTCAAACTCTCGTCCAGTAGTTTGTACGGATTCACGGTAGAGTATGATGGGCCTTCCCGAAACGATTTCAAGCCCGGCCTTCTGGATCCATGTCAAAGCGATTTCGAGGTGGAGCGTACCCATTCCGCTTATGAGGTATTCCCCGGTTTCCGGCCTTACGACGGTGACGAGGGTCGGGTCCTCGATGGTGAGTTTGTTGAGGAATTCCACCAGCTTTGGAAGGTCGCGGCTGTATTTCGGCTCGACGGAGATGGTGACGACGGGTTCAGAGACGTATTTTAGTGATTCGAACGGTATCGTCTCGACAGAACCCAACGTGTCACCGGCCCTGACATCACCGAGGCCGAGAACAGCGGGTATGTTACCCGCGGGTATGCTGCCGACAATTTCTCTCGCCGGCCCCATGTAAACACCGACCTGCTGAACTCTTCCCGAAATATTTCTCCCCACGATGATGACGGAATCTCCTTCGCTGATAGTCCCGCTGAAAAGCCGTCCTGTTGCGACGACGCCCGCCTGCGGGTCTACCCTAACGTCTGTCACGGCCATCACAGTCGGCCCATTTTCATCGCAGTTAAGCATCGCTTGACCCACTTCGCTTTCAAGGTCTCCTTTCCATATCTTCGAAATCCGGTATTTCTGGGCAACGTGCGGCGGCGGATGTTTGGAAATTACCATCTCGAGGAGTGCTTCGTGGAGCGGAGTTTTCTGACGAAGCCATTCGACGTCTTCACGGCTAAATGCGTCTATCACGTCGCTGAATTTGATGCCTTTCTGCTGCGCAATCCTCACCGTGAAGCCCCACCTGTCTTTGCTGCTACCCAAGGCCACCGTGTTGTCGGCGAAGCTGATTTTCCATTTCTCCCTCTGCTCCGGCTCCCCATACATGTCGATCAAGTTGTTGACATCTTTAACGATTCTGCCAAGAGTTTCCTGAATCCTTTCAGGCGGAAGACGTAGTTCTTTAACAAGCCTGTCAATCTTGTTGATGTAAAGGACGGGTCTTACCCTTTCGCTCAAAGCTTGACGTATAACCGTTTCCGTCTGGGTCATCACACCCTCAACAGCGTCGACCACTACTATCGCCCCGTCGATCGCCCTCAGAGCACGGGTAACTCTCCCGGAAAAGTCGACGTGGCCCGGTGTGTCGATGAGGTTTACGATGTATTGTTTTCCGTCTGTTTCGTAGTATAGCGATACGTTGGCGGCTTTGATGGTCATCTGCCGCTGCTGCTCTTCTTCAAGATAGTCGAGAGCCAGAGCCCTTCCGGCGAGAGAAGGAGAAAGAAGACCCGCTGCAGCAAGCAGGGAGTCCGACGTTGTTGTTTTACCGTGGTCAACGTGGGCGATGATGCCGATGTTTCGAATGTTGTCCTTGTTTCTTAGGATGTCGACGACTTCAGATATTCGTTTGACTCTCGGCATTTCCGTTCCGACGATTAGCGCTACGCCTCGGCTTTAAAGATATGCAGGGTTAACTATTTTTTCTTCTTTTTTCCGCCTTCGAGCTCCCGCTTCAATCCTTCAACTATTTCCCGGACTTTCGATTTTGTAGTCGATTCCATCAGTCTGCTTCCGACGCTGGCTACCATCCCACCGACCACGACGTCGGCGTCCCAGGCCACTTCGGTTCCGCCGTCTGCGGGAAGGAGTTTAAGGTTTAGCACAAGGTCTGCAGTCGACTGCATGCCGGAACCGTGGCCGACCACTTTGACATATTCGGGCGCATTCACCTCCTCCATCTTGAAGGCCATGTTCAAAGTCCCCTTTATCATGCCAAGCCCGATTTTGAAGACCACTTTGAAGTTTCTTTCGTCGATTTTTTCATATTTTTGGACATCGGGGATGAGCTTGGTGAAGCTGTCGGGGTTGGTGATGAATTTGAAAACGGTTTCTCTGTCGGCGGCTACGGTGAATTTGTCGGCAAGTTTCATGAGCTAAACCTCGATTACGGGTTTGCCGGAAGACCTTATTTCCTCCGCGGCGGCGAGAATAGACTTGACGATGTTAACGTATCCGGTGCATCGGCAGAGATTGCCAGAAATTCCGTGCCGAACCTCCTCTTCGGTTGGGTTGGGGTTCATCATCAAAAACCCTGCCGCGGCCATGATCATGCCGGGAGTGCAGTAGCCGCATTGGAGGCCATGGTTTTCCCAAAAGGCTTTCTGCAAGGGATGGAGCTGGTCTCCTTTTGCAAGGCCCTCTATGGTCAAAATTCTTTTGCCGTTGGCCTGAACGGCAAAATATGTGCATGATTTGATTGCCTTCCATTTTCCGTCGAATTCCATCAAAATCGTGCATGCGCCGCAGTTGGTCGTGTCGCAGCCGATGTGTGTTCCCGTCAAACCTGCGTATTCACGGATGAAATGAACAAGCAAAAGACGTGGCTCTACTTCGTATGAATATTTGGTGCCGTTAATTTCGATGACAACCTGCTGTTTTGAATTACCTGTTTGTTTCGCTCTCTTAGCCGGCATCAACCATCCCTCCTACAACGCCACCCCTGCTCTCTCAAGGGCTTTATTTAAAGACCTTCTAGTAAAAACTCTCGCCATCTCTTTTTTGTATTCAGCCGACCCCCTCAAATCCGACGATGGGTCAGACATGGAGGCCGCCGTTTTCGCTGCCTGTTCAATCAATTCTTTACTTGGCTTCTGCCCGATCAATAGCTGCTCGGCATCCGTCGCCCTGAACGGAAACGGATTCACCGCGGTCAAAGCCAAAGCAACTTTCTCAAATTCGTTATTCTCGTTCAACACAACGGACGACGCAACGCCGACGATGGCATAATCTCCAGCCTTCCTCTCGAACTTCAAGTAGGCCTGACCCAATTTGGGTCCTTTGGGAACAGGAAGCAAAGCCTCCACAAGCAGCTCGGTCGGCTTCAAAGCGGTTTCAAATGGGCCTTTGAAAAATTTAGTCGCCTTGATAATTCTCTTCGACGACCCTTGAGCCACGAGCTCCGCATCCAAAGCCAAAGCCGACGCAGGCCAGTCGGCCGCCGGGTCGGCGTGTGCGAGGGCGCCAACGAATGTGCCGAGGTTTCGGACCTGCATGTCCGCTATGTGGGCCGCGGCGTCAACCATCATCGGGAATTTTTCCCTGATGACGGGGGAATGCTCGATGTCCGCGTGTCTCACCAACGCTCCTATCCTAACCACCCTACCCGAATCCTTAATGTAGTTAAGGCTCTTGATGTTGTTGATGTCGATAACATATTGAGGCGAAACGAGACGGAGTTTCATCATGGGGATGAGGCTCATACCTCCGCTCAGGATTTTCGCCTCGTCCTTATATTTGCGCAGCAGGGAAACAGCCTGGGCGACGGTCGTCGGCGCGAAATATTCAAATTTTCTCGGAATCATCAAGACTCTTGACGTGTTGGCTCGCTTAAAAATTTTCCCCCAACACAGTTGAGTTGGCTATAGTTTAATTAAATGCGGTTTCAACTAAGGTTTTGGTGTTGCTGGAAAACCTGACCCCTGAATTATTGGTCAAAGAGATGGAGAAAGAGCTTTACGTTGCCGACGAATCTCTCGCACTGGCCGTTTATCTCGCTCTAAAGCTGGAGAAACCGCTTCTCATCGAGGGAGAGCCGGGATGTGGAAAAACCGAGGTCGCCAAAGTTTTGGCGAAGCTTTTGAACACAGAACTTATACGTCTCCAATGCTATGAGGGCATAACCGCTTCGCAGGCGCTGTATGAATGGGATTATCCGAGGCAATTGATAAACATCCGTCTTTTGGAGGACAAAAAGTCAGTCGACGAAATAAGCGAAGAGATTTTCAGCGAAAAATATCTCCTCAAAAGACCTCTGTTGGCGGCGTTGCTTCACGATGGCCCTAACCCGCCGGTGTTGTTGATAGATGAAATCGACCGAAGCGACGAAGAATTCGAAGGGTTTCTACTCGAATTTCTCGCCGAATTCCAAGTAACCATCCCCGAACTCGGAACGATCAAAGCGAGGAGAAAACCGGTCGTGATTATCACCTCTAACCGAACGAGGGAAGTTGGCGACGGCCTGCGTAGGAGATGTCTATACCTATATGTTACGTATCCCTCTCCGGAGAAGGAGCGGCGGATTCTATCGCTAAAGGTTCCGAATCTTTCGGCCAAGCTTGCCGACGACGTGGTAGGCTTTGTTCAGAGGCTTCGACAAGTGAACGAGTTGACGAAAAAGCCCGGCATTTCCGAAACCCTTGACTGGGCGAACGCGCTAACTGTGTTGGGGGCCAAGGAAATAACGCCGTCCATTTTGTCTTCGACGTTGACCTGTCTTATCAAGAACGAAGACGACCTCAAAGTTGTAAAAGACTTGGGAATCGCG
The DNA here is from genome assembly GCA_025054515.1 of Candidatus Caldarchaeum sp. GTDB lineage: Archaea > Thermoproteota > Nitrososphaeria_A > Caldarchaeales > Caldarchaeaceae > Caldarchaeum. Next base: position 2,601 of record JANWZT010000060.1, on the reverse strand, counting down.
TAAACATGTCTGCAGTCGAAGTGCTTTCACTCGTAACCGAGGTTTCGAGAAGACTGCGGACCTATGGTGTAAAATGCGGCACGTCCGAATCTCTTGACGCCTACCGCGCTCTGGGCTTCACCCCCATAAAGTCTGTCGAACATTTGAAGCAGGTTCTCCGGCTATGCGTGATCAAGAGGCTTGAAGACTACGAAATTTTTGACAGAATCTTCGACGAGTTGCAGAAACAGAAACGGCCTTCCGAACAGATGCGTGACGGCCAAGAAACCGGTCAGAGGGCTGACATGCAGAAAAGGACCGAAAAAAGCAGTACTTCACGCGAAACCCAGAAACAGATGACCGTTTACTACAGCCCGATCGAAGTGCTGATGAAAAAAGACCTGCCAACACCGACGCTCTCCTTTCTAAGGGAAAGCAAAAGGGTGATGAAGCGTTTTCGCCGACGCATGGCCTTGCTTCCCGGGCGGAGGTTTGAAAGAAGCAGCAAAGGCCCCATAGATTTCGGTGAAACTATCCGCCAAAGCCTGCGGACACAGGGTGAGATACTGCGTGTATTGAGGAGGCGGAGGAAGGTGACGAGATGTAAGCTGGTAGCCATTTTCGACGTCAGCGGCTCGATGGACACCTACACCGAGTTTTTGATGCAGTCGATGTATGCTCTAGCCCGTCAAACAGTGTCTGTCGAAGTTTTTGTTTTCAGCACAAAGCTGATGAAAGTCAGCAGTTTGTTGAAGTACTTTGGCCCGAAGAAGGCCGCTGAGCTTATTTCGCGGGACGTGAATATTTGGGGTAGCGGAACCCGTATAGGAAGCTGTTTGTCAACTTTTATCGAGAAACATCGCGGGCTGGTTGGGAAAGGTACCGTGGCCTTGATAGTGAGCGATGGCTGGGACACAGGAGAGCCCGAAGTGCTGGAAAGGTCGATGAGAAATCTCAAAACCATGGTCGGGCGTATTGTGTGGATCAACCCTCACGCCGACAAACCCGGGTTTAAGCCAAGGACAATCGGAATGGAAACCGCGATGCCTTACATCGACGTATTAGCCGGAATGAACGCGCTAAAAAGCCTCAGAGGGTTCAAAACCTACTTCGGCACGGCGCTCGAGCCCATGGGGAAAAAACCTTTCAGCAGACCGGCCCGACCCTCTCGGCAGTAGAATCCGACACGATTTCCTTTAATTCTTTTTCGATGGCCTTAACCTCAGCCAAGCGCTTGCCAGTCCCCCCTTTCTCCAAAGCAATTATCTCGGCGAAAACGCTCAAAGCAATCTCTTCGGGCTTCTCGGCGCCGATGTCAAGGCCTGCGGGAGAGGAAATTCGCCGCAAACTTTCCTCCGGAACACCGATTCGAAGCAGAGTTTCGAAGACAATTCCAGCCCTTTTTGAGCTGGCGATCAAACCAATATACCTTGCCCCGCCGTCGAGGGCAAGTTTCAAATATTTGTGGTCTAGTTTATGCATCGTCGAAACCACTACCGCTGTGTTGGAAGATATTTCGACTCCCCTTAGGTCGGGGTCTGTGATGTATAGGTCGACCGACGACGGGTCTTTGAACATTCCGTCGGGGTCTGCCACAACGACGCGGTAGTCCAGCAGCTTTCCTATTTTCGCCAAGCTTTCAACGATTCCTCCGTGGCCGACCAGGACGAGTTCCTTTTTGGGCAAAACCGGTTCGAGGTAGACTTCCATGGAGCCGCCGCATGGGACACCGGTTCCACGTAGCTCATCTTCCATTTCGAGGTAAATGGTTCGGCTTCTTCCCTCTTTTATCGTTTTAATGGCTTCGTGAAGAACCGTCGTTTCGACGCATCCTCCACCCACCCATCCAAAAAACCCCCTTCCATCCTCCAAAATGATGGCCTTTGAGCCGAGTTTACCAGATGTATGCCCGATTGTTTTAACCACCGTGGCTATGCAGAACCTTTTCTGCTCGTTGATTAATTCGGCAACTTTCGCGTAGAAAGTTAAATTGTCCAACGCAGGGAAAAGAAGCTTTGCTAAAATATAAGCCAATCGCTTAAATTGAAGGAATTGCGACGAATCATAAAATTCACCAACATCTGGGAAGCTCAGAACCTCCTTCTCGCCAACGTGAAGCCGCTTGACAGGCATGAATCTGTCCCAGTTTTCGAGGCGGCCGACAGAGTTCTCTACAGCCCGATAGTGTCGGACAAAGACCTACCGCCCTACCACGCATCCCACATGGACGGTTATGCAGTCAAATCCGCCGATATTCAAGCCGCGACGAAAGAAAAACCAGTTAAACTAAGGGTCGTGGGCACATGTACCCCGGGGAAAAAGCAGGATATAGAATTGCACGACGGCGAAGCCGTCCGAATATTAACGGGTGCATATCTGCCGGACAACGCAGACGCTGTTGTTCCGCAAGAATACGTGTCGGTTGAAGGCGATTATGTCATATTTGATTCGCCGGCCTCTCCATGGCAGTTTGTTGATTTGAAAGGTTTCGACGTGAAAGCGGGCCAGAGGCTATTTGAAAGAGGTCATGTGTTGAAGATGGCTGACGCGGTTCTTTTGGCTTCTTTCGGAGTCGAGAGGGTGGAAGTTTTGGAAAGGCCTCGGGTGGGCTTATTCGCCGTG
>JANWZT010000005.1 GCA_025054515.1 Candidatus Caldarchaeum sp. | reverse complement strand
ATACTTGTCCATGAAAAACCGAAGCGGCTTGATCTCCTCTTTCCTAACAACGTCCACATACTTTACTTCAACTGGAGTCAAGTCAACGAGAAAATCAACCTCCTTACCGTTCTCCCGCCAATAATATCTGGCGTTTAACTCAGACATTACGAAGTTCTCCACGTACTTTTCTTCCGACGGCCTGTAGGGCAGCGTCAAAACCGGATGGTAGGCATAGATTCGAGAAAGCTTTCTCGAAGCAGACCTGACGGAAGGCCTGAAATTCATAACCCTCCGGGTCAGAAAAGAGGCTTCGAGGTAGAAGAGGCTTTTGTATATCGTTGTCTTGGCTCTTCTCAAGTCAGACGCAAGCGAGTCCACAGAAAGATATTGCCCGGGTGATGCGAAGAAAGTTTCTACGAGCCTCTCAACCAACAAGACGTCGACATCCATAAACTCCCGTGGAATATCTCTGAACAAAACCGGCTCGATGACGGCGTTAGAAACATAGTTTCGGATGAAGGATTCGTCAGGTTCGTTAACAATCTCGGGAAACGGTCTTTTCAAGAAAGAGTTGAATTCCTGTTTCAACTTGTCCTCGTAAAGCAGAGGTTTAGAAAGGTCGGCGTCGATTTCCCTCAGCATGAGAAATTCTTTCAAGTTTAGGGGTTTGAGTTCGTGGTAAACTGTGCGGCCTGCAAGTGTTCTTTTGGCCTCGGCGAGAAGGTTGAGACCGGCGGAGCCTGTGGCCACGATTCTGATGTTGGGATAATTGTCATAGAGAAGCTTAACTTCGGAGACCCATTCAGGATATTTCTGCGCTTCATCCACGAAGAGAAAAAGCCTTCCACGTCTATAGTCTTCCTTCGTCAACAACGTATACTCTTTCAGCGAGCCGACTATGCCGAGTTTCCGCACTTCGGGGTCGTCAAACGTGATGTAAAGGATTCTGAGAGGGTTTGTTCTTTCTTCCAGCAGCTTTTTGATAAGCTGGTAAACAAGGGTCGACTTGCCTACACGTCTTAAACCGTCGACGACCTGTACTTGGCGGCGGAACAAACCTTCGTAAAGGGTTTTGAAAAGTAGTCGTTTTTTGGGGGGGCTTAGCTCCTCTCTTACGGTTTTTTCCGCCCACCAGTGGTTGGTTTCGTCTAACCGCACATTCGTTTTCTATGGGAACTAATAGTTAGGTTTTTCGTTTTTTAAGAGAACAAATGAACTGTCAGGAGCTGACTACGAGCATCGTCAGGGTTGACCTCACTTTCTCCAAGCGGCGGATGCTCCACGACACGATTTCCTTCAGCTTCTCCATCGAATCGGCTTCGACTTTGGCGACGATGTCGTAAACGCCGTATACTACGTAGGCTTCCTTGATGTAGGAAATTTTTTTCAGCTCGTTGACAACCTCTTCTTCAGCGCCTATTTCCGTGTTGATGAGAACAAACGCGGAAGGCATTCCTTTCTCGTATAAATGCTTCTGCACCGGTATATAAACAGATAACCCGGAGCTTTTCGGCGAAAACGAATGTGCCCGTGAACGGTCTTGAAGTTAAAGCTCAAAACCTATGTAGTCTCTGATGTCGTGGGTGGTTTGCGGTGAAGGCCATAGTCGTTGAAAAACCCGGTGGCCCAGAAGTTTTGAAGCCCGTCGATGTAGACGAGAAAACGCCGCGGCGAAACGAAGCCCTTGTCAAACTAGAAGCAGTCGGCATGAACCGCATCGACATTTGGATACGTAGCGGACTTTACAAAGTTTCTCTGCCGAGGATCATCGGAGCCGACGGGGCGGGCGTGGTTGAAGCAGTTGGTGAAGACGTTACCAACGTGGCGGCTGGCGACCGTGTGTTGATCGACCCCGCGATTACCTGCGGCCGTTGTCGGTTCTGTCTACGCGGGTTTGATTCGCTGTGTGAAAACCATCGTCTCCTAGGCCATGGTATAGACGGAACGTATGCGGAGAAGATAGTCGTTCCCGCCATCAACCTCCATCATGTTCCACGTGAGCTTAGCACGGTTCAAGCCGCCTGCATCATGGTCAACTACGCCACAATTTGGCACGCGTTGGTTACGAGGGCCGGTCTCGCGCCGGGTTCGACGGTGTTGGTCATAGGAGCGGGTAGCGGTGTAGGTGTGGCGGCTGTTCAGATGTGTAAGTTGTTTGGGTGCACGGTTGTGGCGACAGTCGGCGATGACTGGAAGGCTGAGAAAGCCTACCGAATCGGGGCCGACTACGTGGTCAACAGACGGAAAAGAAGCATCAGCGAAGCGGTGAATGAATACACCGGAGGCCGTGGCGTTGACCTGGTGGTGGAGCACGCTGGCCAAGCGGTTTGGGATGAGGCCGTCAAAAGCCTCAGCCCGGGCGGCAAGCTCGTCTACCTGGGAGCGACCTCGGGAGAGAGCGCGGCCATCAACATCCGCTACACCTACCGCCGACAACACAGCTTCATCGGCTCCTACGGCTGGAACAAACACGAAATCCCCCACGTCATCCAGCTCTTCGACAAAGGCCTCCTCCGACCCATCATACACACCACCTACCCGCTGACCGAAGCCGCCGAAGCACACCGTCTCATGGAATCCGACAACTTCTTCGGAAAAATCATCCTAATCCCTTGAAACACTTCGAAATTCTCGAGAAAATCAGAAGCGAGAGAAGACGCGGGTCAACGACGTTGGCATTTATGGTGCTCGACGCCTACCGGGCTCTCGCAGCCGAGGCCCAAAACCTCGATGCAGAGGTTCCGCGGTTCGCCGCCTTGGTTGAGGAAGCGAGGCCCGCGATGCCTTTGGTGGCGAGGTTCAGCCGCGAAGTGGTGAAAAGGGTTGATGTTTTTTCGCCGGAGAAGTTGTTGGCCGCCGTCGACGACGTGGAAAAGACCTACCGCGGCATGTTGGAGCAATTGGTTACGTCGGCCGTGGAAAAGTTGGCCGCCTACCCGAAGATAACTACTTTGAGCCATAGCGGGACTGTTTCATCTATTCTCCGGCGGCTGAAAAACATCCAGCTGGCGTGCGTGCTGGAATCGAGGCCTCTCCGTGAAGGGCTTCTTCTGGCTTCGGAGCTGGAAGGCCATGTGAAGGTCTTCGTCGACGCCGCGATGGCCTACGCCGTGGAGGAATGCGACGCCGTCGTAGTGGGCGCTGACGCGTTGTTCGCCGACGGCTCTTTCGCGGGGAAAGTCGGCGTCCGGCCCCTCGCCTACGTCGCGAAGAACATCGGCAAACCTTTCTACGTGGTTTGCGACACCTGGAAACAAGCCGACAGCTTCGTCAACGAATACGGGCCCGCATCAGACGTAGCCGAAACGCACACCGCCGAAAACCCCGTCTTCGAGAAAGTCGAGCCAGAATATGTCACGGCTTTTTTGACGGAGAAGAAAGCAGCCTCTCCTCTCGATGTCAAGGCCTTGCTACAGCAGTAGGAAAGGCAGGTAAATGACGGATGTGAAGGCGACGACGGGGACGCCGATTTTCATGAACCGCCAGAATGAAATGGTCAGTTGATATCTTCTTTCGAGGACTTCGAGTACGATTATGTTGGAGGCGGCTCCGAGGATGGTTAGGCTTCCGGCGATGGTCGAATAGGTTGCGAGGCTGAGCCAGAGGTTTTCATCGGCGCCCGTTACGCCGTTTTCCCGCATATATTGAATGAAAAGCTTTGTGAAGGGAACGTTGCTGAGTATCTGGCTGAAACCCAGCGAAGCCGTCATCGTCAACAAAATCCCGCCAAACCCGTTGAACCCAACACTACCTGCATGGCTCAAGACCATCTGAAGAAGGCCCGAACGCCATACCCCCTCCATCGTAACAAACATCGCCACAAAGAACAATATCGTCCCGAGGTCGACGCGGGACAGAACATCCCGTGGGCTGGAAACAAAAGGCCAGACGGCGGCGGCGACTATGAAAGGAATCAACCCCCGGCTCGAGACATGTGGAAGACCTAAGGCGGCGAACGCGTCGTTGACGAGAATTGCTCCAGCGGACACGGAGATGCCCAAGGCCGCTATGTAGGCGTCCTTCCTCGAAACAATCGCTTCCGCGGGTAGGGCGACCGCCGTCACGGGCCTTTTCTCGACCCCGTAAACCTTGACGATGTAGAGCCCGAGAACGACGAGGGAGATGACTGTCGGGACTGCGAGCTTTGCTAAGAAAGAGATGAACGGCGCCTGCATCCCCGACTGGATGGCTATCATGAGGTTTTGCGGGTTGCCGACCGGCGTCATCACCGAGCCGACGGTTATGGCGTGGAGAAGAAGCATGAAAGATGCTTCATATTTGTTGCCGATGGCTTTTCCGACCAGAACCGCTATCGCGGGCCCCATCAACGCAACGGTGTCGTTGAGGAAGAACGCGGCCATCAACCCGAAGACCAGCGAAGAGCCCACAACCATCGAAACCGTGTTGCCGAAATAAGATAGAGCCGTGACGGCGATGTAGTTGAGCAGCCCCGAAGACTCCGCCAACCCAACCAACGCAAACATCCCGACCAAGAAAAACACAACATCGAAATCGACGAAACCAACCGCTTCATCCACCCCGACGAGACCCGTCAACAAAGAAAGAAACATCGCCGCCATCATAATCGACCAGATGGGGATGTGTGGATACCGGCCCCGGAGAAGAAGCCCGGCGAGGAGGAAGCCCGCGACGACCAGCCCCGCGAAAGCCGAATTCCCCCAAACCATGTTATCGCATTCGAGCGACAACCGATGTTAAGACTTTTTCCGCGGTTGTGGAAAAACCATTAATACCCGTGTCTCGCGGAAAAAACGAGCATGCAAACCGCTGAACACGAAGAACATGTTCATGAAGGCAGTCTCTGGCCAGCCATAATAGGCCTCGCAGTCATAGTTCTCGTCGCCGGTCTCGTTCTCATACTCAAAAACATCAACTTCAACCTCGGGCTGGGCCTCATCGCCGTCTTCATCATCACCCTCGGAGTATTCATCAGCAGGGAAGTCAAGTCATGGCCCCACGTAATTGAAATGTTTTTTGCACGGCTGAAAGGAACCGCGATACCGTCCGAGCCGGAGAAAGTTGGCGGTGTTGGGTTCCCGACAGCGGTATTCCTGTTCACAGAGGTTGCTTTGTTCGGTGCAGGGTTCGGCAGCTACTTCGTCATAAGAGCGTCATTCCCCGTATGGCCTCCACCCGACGCCCCACATCTTGACGACTTCATCCCACGCCTCCAAACCTTCATGCTCCTCTTCAGCAGCCTCGCCATAGAATACGCCGTCTTCTCCGTCAAACGAGACCGCCAAAAACCAGTCCTCGCCGGAATAGTCGCTACCGCGTTGTTCGGAACCGGGTTCCTCATCCTAAAACTCGGCCTCGAATGGCCTCACCTCATATTCGACCTCGGCTTCACACCCGACACCGGAATCTACGCCGCCATGTTCTACATACTTCTGGGAGCTCATGGAGCACACGTTCTCGGCGGCGTGCTCGCCCTCGGCGTTGTCGCTTGGCGTGCTAAGCTGGGGCAGTTCAGCTCCAGAAGCTACGGACTTCTCGAAAGCGTCAGCATCTACTGGCACTTCGTCCACCTCGTCTGGCTGCTACTTTTCGCAATCATCTACGAAGGCGCGCTGCTGTGGATGCATAGTCATTAGGGTGAAAAGAATATGATGCGTCTCACGTCCACTCATTTCGGTGTCTTCGTCATCTTCGCAGCAATCTACGCCGCCGGAACACTCGCATTAGGAACTTTGCCGATAGGCGATATCCGGGTCAAAACAGGGGAAATCGTCACGCCGTTGGCGGCGATATTTGGGTTCGCATCAGTCGTCGGCCTCGTATTCGGCCAGTTCATCGCAAACATGGCATCACCCCTCGGCCCCCTCGACCTGATAACACCCGGCGTAGCCTTCATAGCTCTACTGGTTCTTAGAAAACTCGCAAACAAGTCCATATTCCTCGGAGTGGTAGCCTACTACTTCATCACATCGTTCTGGATAGCCTTTCTCACATCGACCGTGACGGGAAGAGGTGACGCTTTCGCCAACGCGTTCATCGGTCAGGGAATCGCCCTCGCCATAGGCACCGCCCTCTACTTCGCCGTAAAATCACGCATGCCCAAACCGGTCAAACCCCAAGCCATCGAACCATAGAAATATAAAAACGGGAAGCAGTAAACCCGCCGTGGAAAACGTCGCATTCGAACTATTCAAATCAACGATCGCCCTCTTTGTCATCGTCGACCCAGTAGGCGTTCTACCCTTCGTCGCAACACTAACCAAAGACCTCGGGACAGAGCGGAGAAAACAAGTCATCAACCAATCCGTCCTAGTAGGTACAGTCTTACTGCTCGTCTTCTCTTTGGGAGGCCACGGAATGCTTGCCATCCTCGGCATATCGGTCGCCAGCTTCACCGTAGCAGGAGGTCTGCTTCTCCTTGTTCTAGCCTTTAGAATACTCATACAGGGAGGCGAAGGGTGGCAAGCTCGTTCATCCAACCCCGGTGTCTTTCCCCTCGCATTCCCGCTCCTCGCAGGACCGGGAGCGATAACGACCGTCATATTCTCCATCAACTCCCTCGGCGTCCCCTATTCTCTGCTTCCCGTAATGGTTGTGATGGCGTCCACATGGCTTGTTCTGCGGAGCATCGACTGGCTACTGGCGGTCATAGGCGAAGGAGGAGCAGACGCCGTCGCCCGAATAATGTCCGTCTTCGTCGCCGCCGTCGGAGTACAGTACGTCGTGACGGGGTTGGCTAACATATTAACAGCTTGAAGCGCCTTCCCCTAATTCCAACAAACTACAGTCTCATCATGGAGATAAACAGGGTTAACGACCCGGCTACTGTTTGACCAAAACCGCTAAAGCTTCTCCCCCTCGGTATTGTAGGCTTTCGGTTGCGTAGCCTTGTGTGTTGAGAAGTTTCTCGAACTCCTCTTTTTTGAGGCCTTGTCCTCTGAGAAAGCTTTTGATTTTTTCTGTGATGAATAGTTTTCCTTTTTCTCGTAGGAGTCGGCGGGCTTCGGTCATGAAGGCTCGTTTGTTCACGGCTTTTTCAAGCGCGTAGATTGCGATGATGGTGTCGAAGCTTTGTGAAGGCAGTTCGACGAGTCTTTCGATGACGCGTGTGTAGATGGGTGTTATTTTTAGGCCGTGGTGAGATGTCATGGCTTGTTCCAGAGATTGTCGGTCGTCGGTGGCGACGACCAGTTCGGAGATGGAAAGTTTTTCCGCAATTTCTACAGCGTGTAGGGGGCTTCCGATGAACAGGACGCGGCCTTGGAACGTTGTTTTCTCCAGCATTTCAGCCAATTTCATCAGCCGAGCACCAACCGGTAGTAGGGCCTCATCGGGCCTTGCTGGTTGTCGACGTAGATGCCTTTGTGTTCGAGATAGTGTTCGATGGCGTGGACTGTGTTGTTACGGCCCAATCCTGATTGTTTGAACCCGCCCCAAGGCATTTCGACCGGTAGGGTGTAGTAGGTGTTCACCCAGACGGCTCCGGCTTTGATTTTTTCGGCGACGCGCACGGCTTTTCCGACGTCGTTGCTCCAGACTCCGGCTGCGAGGCCGTAGAGGGTTGCGTTGGCGAGCTCGACCGCTTCGTCTTCGTCGCGGAACTCCGTTACGGTTAGGACGGGGCCGAAGATTTCTTCTTGGAAGAGCTTGCTTTCTCGTGGTGTGTCGACGATGACTGTTGGCTGCATGTAGTTTCCTCTTGCGTAGAAGCTTTCGGTCAGCCGGTTTCCTCCGTAGACGATGTTCAGCCCCTCGGATGCGGCGGCTCCAACGTATTCCAGCACGCTTTCCAGCTGCTTCCGGCTGACCAAAGGCCCCAAATCCGTTTTTTCGTCGAGCTGGTAGCCCACGCGCATGCGTCGCACCCTTTCAACAACCATTTCGATAAACTTTTGCTTCACGTTAGAATGGACGAGAAGCCTCGAGCCGGCGGCGCATGATTCTCCGTTGTTGGCGTATGCTCCGTAGGTGACGGCGGTGGCCGCTCGTTCGAGGTCGGCGTCTTCGAAGACGATGTTGGGATTCTTTCCACCCAGCTCAAGTATCACACGCTTTAAGGAGCCGGCGGCCTGCTCCATAATCCATCTCCCCGTCGATGTTTCGCCCGTGAAGTTGACCGCGTCGACTTTGTCGCTTTTCACCAAACTGCTGCCGACGGTTTCACCGCTTCCCGTGACGACGTTGAAGACACCTTTCGGAGCTCCCGCTTTCGTCAGTATTTTCGCGAATTCGAAGGCAGAGGCCGGCGTCAAGGACGCTGGCTTGGTGACGACTGTGCATCCGGCGGCGAGGGCCGGTGCCACTTGTCTGCACATTATCACGAGGGGGAAGTTCCACGGTGTGATGGCTGCGACGACGCCGACGGGCTGTTTGACGACGGCCACCAAATCACCCGTCCGCAGAATTTGGCTCGTTCCAAGTATTTTGTCGGCGAGGCCTGCGTAGAACTCGAGGATTTCCGCCGCACGAGGCACGTCGCTTGATCTGCTGGTTCGGATGGTTTTTCCGACGAAGAGGCTTTCGGTTTCCGCGAAAAAGTCAAGGTTCTGACGGAGAAGTTCCGCGGCCTTGTAGAGAACACGGGCCCGCAGCCGGTAGTCCGAAACCCATCCACCAGCATCCCGGTCAAACGCACGACGGGCAGCATCAACCGCAGCCCCGACATCCTTCGAACCATCAGCAACCAACCCAATCACTCTGTCTTCGTCGCCGGGGTCGCGTCTTTCGGAATAGTTTCCGGTTGAAGGCGTTAATTCTTCACCGTCGATAAAGATGTTAATCTTCATAACGTCGTGTTTTTGGTCAAGGTAGGCTTTATGTTCTTCTTTGAACATTTGTTGTTTCGGCGTGGATTCTGCCAAAGCTTTGGAATTTCATGAACTGACGAAACACAGCTACTTCAGCGTCCGAACCGGTTTCCACCGTCTCGACTGGACCAACAAACCCCATCCCTTCAAAACATATCTCGACACGCCGAAAATTCCGCTGCCAAAAGACATCCCAAAACCAGAGAAACCCGTTTTCGCATCGTTTACACCACCGACCGGTTCAAAGATGGCGTTGGACATGAAAACACTTGCATCGATTCTCTTTTTCACCGGCGGCATAACACGGGCCGTCAAGTACTTTGATGGCGTTCACTACTTCCGAGCCGCACCCGCAACCGGGGCCCTCTACCCAATAGAGCTCTACGTCGTCGCCGGCGATGTCGAAGGCCTTTCGCCCGGTGTATACCATTTCGACCCAAAGACCTTCAGCCTAAATGTATTGAGGCGGGGAGATTACCGAAGCTTTCTCGCCCGTTATTCGCATCCATCTGTTTCCGAAAGCTCTGCCGCGGTCGTTTTCACTTCTATTCCGTGGCGTAACGCTTGGAAATACAGGGAAAGGTCTTACCGGCACTGGTTCTGGGATTCCGGCGTGATGGTGGCCAACATGTTCGCCTGCTGCAACGCCTTTGGGCTGAAATCTTTCTTCGCGGCCGGGTTTGTCGACGAAAAGGTTAACGACCTCGTCGGAGTCGACGGCGTCAAAGAAGCAGCCATCATAGTCGCCTCGATCGGCAGCTCCGAAAAAACGCCCGAAACCGTGGAAACCGTCGAACCCATCAACCCCGCGACCCTCCCTCTTTCGAGACGTGAAACCCGTTACCCAGCCGTCGAAGAAATCCACAAAGCATCGTCGCTGAAATCGGTCGATGAACTGGCTGAATGGCGGCGGGCGGCGGAAAATCCCTTAGCCGAAACAGCCACGCAGGTTTCTGTCGAAGGCCTTCCGCTGTGGGAAGTGATTCTCCGCCGCGGCTCGACGAGAAAATTCAGCCGCACCTCCATCGGGCTGGACGCCTTCATGTCGCTGTGCAGAACCGCGTCAGTAAATGTTCCGACCGACTTCGGCTCATACACGGCCTATTTTATAATCGTCAACGCCGTCGAAAACACCGCCCCCGGAGCCTACCGATACTCCGGCGGACAGCTTGTCCCCCTAAAAAAGGGGGAGTTCCGGCGGATTAGCGGGTTTCTCTGTCTCGAGCAGGAGTTGGGAGAAGACGGGTCGGCCGTGTTTTTCATCATGACGCCTTTGATGGAAATTCTCGGCAAAATGGGTAACAGGGGCTATAGGGTGGCTCAGCTGGACGGCGGCATAAAGGCTGGTTTGCTCTACCTCGCATCCTACGGCCTCGGCATAGGCGCCACCGGCCTAACCTTCTACGACGACGATGTGACGCAGTTTTTCTCACTCGGTTCAAGCGGTATGGAAAACGTCATCGTCGTCGCCGTTGGAAACCCAGCCTACCGAGCTCGGCCCGGCGGGATGTTTCTCGGAATCGATGAATAGGCCCGTGCTTATGTGCGTGAATGTAGGTAGGTAACGGTATGTAATGGGGTGTATTTAGTATATGACGTGAATTTTAGGCGATATAATATATTCATGCGAAATGACGATATATATAAATTAGGGCTTTTTTACGAGTTGGCGAAATGCCGTACGTAAGACGCGTTCAGCGGGTGGGTTCGGGAACCCTTACAGTTTCCCTGCCGAGAAAATGGGTGGAAAAATCGGGTCTCAAACCGGGCGACGTAGTATCCATCGTCGAGATGTCCGACGCCACACTAAAGCTGGAAACCCGGCCCAACCGGTCGGCCCAGCACACTGTCCTAACCCTCGACGTTTCAAAGATAAGAGACCGCGAGCTTTTGACGAGGTTGATAATCGGAGCCTATCTGCAAGGCTACGAAGAGATAAACGTTATCGGGGGCGACGGAATTTCCGAGGAGGTTCAGTCGGCCATCGCCTCGACGGTCGACATGCTGCCGGGCGTTGAAATCGTCGAACAATCCCTACGCCGGGTCGTGATACAGTCCTTCCTCGACCCGAGCAAATTCCCCGTTCAGGGAATTATCAAACGCATGCAGGTCATGTTGACGATGGGCATCAACACCTTGATAGAAGCTTTGAAGGACGGCAAAAAAGATACACTAATCGACATCGCGAAAATGGAAAGCAAAGTCGACGAACTATATTTCCTCTGCATTCGGCAGATCTTTCACAGCGTGAAGAAGGAGGTTTGGGGCGAGGAGGCTTCGGACCCCTACATCGCGGCCATCGGAGACCGGCTGGTTGTTCGTGCGTTGGAGGAGATGGCGGATTCTCTGAAGCTGGCTGCGGATGAGGTTGAAAAGCTTCTCAACGGCAAGATATCGCAGGCTCTTCTAAACAAGCTCGTCAGACATCTGGAATCCGCTCAAGTGCTTTTCGGCAAGACCATGAAAGCGTTTCTGTCTCTCGACATCTCGCTGGCGAACGAAGTCATCAACACGACGACGCAGGAATACGGGGAGGAAATGGCCTTCAACGACATCTTTACCCACGGAGTCAACGACCTCAACACAGCCGTCAGCCTCCGCAACTTCGTCTATAACGTTGTCAACTTGGTGAGGAATTGCAAAATCGTCGCCGAGGTTACGATGAACAGGTTCGTCAGGACTCCGTCAAAGCTCATAACCGTCGAAAAGGCCTAAACACGCTGTCGAACGCTGAAAACTCCGCCGACAATCATCGAAATCCCAAAAACCAGTAGTGCCGATGTAAACCCGTAAAAGTCGGTGAGAAACCCAGCCAGCAAAGGCCCCACGAGGAACGATGAACCGATTAAAGCTTCGAACATTCCGATGAGAAGGACGGGGTTCTGTCCGCCGGGTTTTCCCGATATCAGATAGAGGGTTAACACGTAGGCTATGGAGACGACAGCTCCGACGAGGATGAGTAGAACGGCGTGTAGCATGAGTTGGGATGGGTTGTAGGCGGTTATCAGCAGAGTTAACGCGGTTACGCCGCTCAGTATGGTTAGAAGTTTTTTGACTTTTTCCGGCTTGATGCGGGAGAGGCTGAAGCTTGTCAAAACTCTCGAAAGCATCAGTGCGAAGAAGAGGAGACCGACGTCCAGCTCGGTGAACCCCTGTAGAACAAGGTATCCCGGGAAGACGGCGTAGCTTGCTGCGAGGATTAGGAAATACGGGGTTGAGTAGAGGATGGGAAACGTTGTTTTGATTTCGGGTTTGATGTTGGTGTTGATTGTCGTGGATTGCTGGGTTTTTGTTCTGGTAAAGAGGATGCATGCCATGGCTGATAAAGCGGCCGCGAGGGCAAAGATCTGTCTGATGCCGAACAGGTATGCGACGACGCCTGACAAAATACTACCGAGAAGAAAACCGCCGCTGACCGCTGAAAGGAAAAGGCTGAAGGCTTTCAGCCTGCCAGATTCGCCGTAGGACTGGGAGACGATGGATTCGCCGCATGGGAAAAAGCAGAACATCGCAACCCCCATCACCAGCTGTGAAAGCAAAACCGAGACCAAGTCGCTGGCGACATACATCAAGGCCGTCGACACGACCATCAGCAACCCCGAAAGCGGAAGCGGCATGTTCCAGCTGATACGGGACAGGAGATACGCCGTCAACGGCGAAAGAACCACGTAGGGAAGGTTCCTCACAAACCCCATCATGAAACCAACGTCGGTGAAAGAAGCCCCGAACAAAACCGCCACGATGGGCGCGTTCTGCATCATCGTCATCATAGAAATCCCCATCAGCATGGAACCGCTCCAGAGCCCGCGGAGATTATTCAACTACTGCACCAGCTTGAGAATTTCCGTCGACTTGAGACCCATCCCGGTAACGATGACCAAGACATCGATGTCGGATGCGACGATGTCATCGAGCTTCCTCCGCACAGCAGCGTAGGCTACCGCCGACGAAGGTTCCGCGTGGACGCCGAGCCAGCCCAGCTGTTTATGAGCCTTCAGTATTTCGTCTTCGGAAACAATTTCCACATCTCCTTTCACGGCTCTCAGCATGTCAACCATCTGCCGGAGCCGCGGCGGGTTCCTCAACGATAGAGCGTCGGCAACGCTCTTTCCCACATCGGCTTCCGGCGGCGAAGTCTTCTTGTATGCTGTATACAAGGGCGGGTTGGCCTGTGGCTGGACGGCGACGATTTTCGGCGTTTTTTCGACGACGCCTGCTTCGACCATTTCAGCGAAGCCGTTGATGAGGCCGATGAGGAGGGTGCCTGCTGAAACGGGGAGATAGATTTCTTCGGGGAGGTTCCATCCCGTTTGTTCAGCTATTTCGTAGGCTGTTGTCTTCATTCCTTCGAGGAAGTAGGGGTTCCAAGCGTGCCCGACGTAGATGTATCCTCTTCTTTCCGCTTCCCGAACCGCTGTCGCGGCGACTTCTTCGCGGCTTCCTTTCACAACCTCGAGTTCAGCGCCGTACGTCCTCACCTGCAGGGCCTTCTCATACACCATCGACTCGCCGCCGAAGATGACGCACGGCAGCCCGATGGATGCACAGTAGGCCGCGACCGATGCTCCCGCGTTTCCCGAAGAATCTTCGCAAACCCCTTTCACGTCTTCGACTGTGTTGCGGAGGCTGGTCAACATGCCTGCCGACCCCCTGTCTTTGAAGGAGCCGGATGGGTTGACGTATTCGAGCTTCATCAAAATGTTGGGGGTGGATGCTTTTATCAGCGGCGTATCCCCTTCACCAAGCGATATTATCCGCTTCCGCATGCTGGGCGGCAGAAACTCCACGTAACGCCACATGCTATGAACGTCCCTTTTTATCTTCGAGACCGCGAACTCTCTATCATATCTTAGGACTGCTGGGCTTCCGCATCGGATGCATCGCCACTCAACGAAAGGTTTGACGGCTTCTCCGCAGGAATAGCAGACGACCTCCTCGACCAAAGTGTTCCCATGTAGAAGGTTAGCGGTGTTATTTTTTCCTTGTTTTGTCGTTTAAATTTCCGTTGTTTTCTCTGTTGTCTGTGAAGAAGCCTTCGCCGACGAAGGTAGCCGTCGCCACGGCGTTGGTTGCATGGGCCGTCAGCTTCTACATCCACCACCCCAACGTCGAAGGAAACATCTACAGCGACGTGGTTTCGTTCTGGTGGCGTGAAAACAGCCTCCGCGAAGGCCTCATCCCCTGCATCCAGTATTTTTTCGAATATCCGCCTTCGGCCTGCTGGATCGTCTACGCTTCACGGCTGTTGGGCGGCGAAACTCTGCTGGGATACTACGTGGCGTTTTCATGGTTAAGCCTCGCGGCCTTCTTAGCTGTTTCATGGTCGTTGACACGGCTCGCCGGATATGCCGGAGCCTTCTTCGTCCTGATGCCCAGCATGCTACTCTACGGCGTCTACAACTTCGACCACTTCTTCACAGCGTTCATGGCCGCTGCGTTCGTCGCTTATCTTAATGGGAAAAGAAGAACAGCCTACCTGCTCCTCGGAGCAGGGTTTTCGGTCAAGCTTTTCACACTCATACTGCTTCCGGTCTTTCTCGCTCAGAACCGTGAAAAACGGATAATCGCCGAAAACATCATCTTCTTCATCGCCGGTGCTCTGCCGTCTTCTCTGCCGATTTTGGTGCTTAACCCGGGATGGGCTCCCGAGTTGATTGTGTTTCTCGCGTCGTGGGGGCTTGAGAATTCTTGGACAGTATGGCTTTCAAACGACCCGTTCTCCCAGTCGGCGAAGCTTCTGGGATACCTGATCGCAGGCCTGCTCATCATACGCGGCTACGTTTCATCGCATCCGATTCCGATGAAGGGCTTCCTCGTCATATCCGGATTCCTCCTCGGAAGCCCCATCTTCACACCACAGATGGCCATCTGGCTTCTCCCCTTCACGGCTGCGATGAAACCTCTCTGGCCATGGATTCCGCTCTTTGAATCATCCAACGCCGCCATCATCCTCACGTGGTTCAACACTGATACACCGACCCTTCCGTGGACGCCGCCTCAAACCATGGCCTTGCTGAGGGCTTTCGCGTTGGCCGCGATGTGGATAACGGTATATAGAGCGCAAACACCTATAAACTTCCGGACGACTGCCGTGAAACAAGCTTGAGCCGCAGAAACAAAGCTTTCATCTGGTTTTCGATTTTTTCGGCGATGCTGACGGCCCAGATGATCATGCCGGTCATCGGGCTTTATTCCACGGTGGTTCTGGGGGCCGACCCGTTCACGGTAGGGCTTGTCTACGGCTCCGCAGCCGTGACGGCTTTCGCTTTCAGGATTCCGGCCGCGCTCGTCAGCGGGCGTATCGGCCAGAAGAAGGCCATGGTTTCGGGTTTGGGCGCCACATCTCTGGGATACGTGGTTTACGGGTTCGCTTCCACCGCCGACCACATGATTTTGGGAAGCCTCGTCAGAGGCCTCGGCTCCGCCTTCTTCTTCCCAGCGGCCTTGACAACCGTCTACGAAGAATCAAGTAACGGACGGGGCGGTGCGAAAAGCCTCGGATACATGTTGACGGGGCCGGCGATGGGAATGGCCGTAGGCCCCGCCGTGGGAGCGGTTTCCCTCGCGGTCGCCGGCTACCGGCCCACGTTTTTCGCAGCCGCCTTTCTCTCCCTCGCCGGGTTGGCGACGGTTTCGATGTCCCGAAGCCACGAAGCCGAAAACGGCAACGCATCGTTTGCGGATTTGAAAAACCCCCGGTTCACCCTCCTACTGGCTTCTAGATTCCTCATCAACTACGTGACGGGAACCGTCGCGGCCTTTCTACCGCTGATGGCCAATAATGTCCTCGGCTACGACGAACCTCTCATCCTCATTCTTTTCGCAGCGGCCGCCGTCACAAATCTTCTGTCGAGGATAATCATGGGCTCGGTCTCCGAGAAGATGGGCGCGGCCAACTACGTTGCTCTGGGCTCGTTCATCGTCTCCGCTTCGGCGGCGTTTTTCATTTTCGGAGACGAAGCTCTAACATGGGCCGGCATGCTGTTGTACGGCTACGGAATGGGGATATTCGTCCTCGGAAGCATCTACGTCGGCGGAATGATCGTTCAGCCAGCTGCCAGAACGCTTGGGTTCGCCATGATGACTTTGATGATCGACCTCGGTTCATCGGTCGGCAACTTCTTCTCTGGCCTATTGTTGACCTTGGGAGGTTTTACAGAGGTTTTTGCGGTGACCGCGGCCGTCGGTTTCGCCGGCTGTGCCATAGACCTCGTCAGCCGACGAATTCCCTTGCCCGTAGAAACACGGCGTCAATCATCTCCTGCCTGAGACGGCCCGTGTTAGTGTTTTGACGGGAAGGATGATAGCAGGCGATGATGATGGGCAAAGGCCTTCCATAGAGAAAACCCGATACCCGATATGTGCCGCCGTGCCTGAATACAGGTGTCTTTCCTTCGAAAGCTTTTTCGCGTTTGAAGAGCTTGAACAACCCTTCGAAAGCAACCCGGCCCAAAGCGACCGCGACACATATGTTCCGCAAGATTTTCAGCTCTTCGGCGAGATATGGTAGACAATTGCTGATTTCCTGCTGTGTTGGTTTGTTGGCCGGCGGAGGACATCGGACAACTGCCGTAAGATAAACATCCTTCAGCACGAGGCCGTCGTCGGCTGACACGCTCGTGTCGATGTTGGCGTATCCCGCTCTGTAGAGTGCTTTCATCAAGGTGTTGCCGCTGGAATCGCCGGTGAACATCCGGCCCGTCCGGTTGCCGCCGTGAGCGGCCGGAGCCAACCCAACGACCAGAATTCTTGCATCAACGTCGCCGAACCCTGGCAAAGGCTTCGCCCAATACTTCTCGCCCCTGAAACGGGCCGGAGGATTTTCCGCGACCTCTTCACGGTGTTTGACGAGACGAGGACAAACCATGCACGAAACAATACGGCGATTTAGGTCATCCAGTTTCATGGCCTCCTTCGGAGGTAACCGTTTTCGCCGACGAAAGGATTGTGCCGCCTCTCCCAGCCAATCGTGGTTTCAGGGCCGTGACCCGGATAAACTTTCACGTCGTCGGGAAGTTTGAAAAGCTTCTCCACGATGGATTTGACCAGCTGTTCAGCGTTTCCGCCGGGCGCGTCCGTCCGCCCGACCGAGCCTTGGAACAGAGTGTCGCCGCTGAACAAAACACCTTCGCCGTAGTAGCAGACGCTTCCCGGCGAATGGCCTGGAGTGTGGATGACCTTCAGTGTGGACGAGCCGATTTGAATGGTCTGGCCTTCTTCGACGAAACCGTCGGGCGCGGGCGGGTCCGGAACATCTATGCCGAGAAAACGTCTCGTCATCTCCTTGCCCATAGCGAGAACCTCCAAGTCGTCGCGGTGAATGTAGAAAGGCACACGGACCGCTTGTTTCAGGTCGTCGACGGCCAGCACGTGGTCGAAATGGCAGTGTGTTGCGTAGATGGCCTGTAGCTTGAGACGGTTGTCGTGAATCGATTCAAGCATCAGCCAAGCGTCGTCGCCGGCGTCTATGAGAACCGCTTCTCGGCTGGCTTCGTCGTAGACGACGTATGAGTTGCTGCGGAGAAAACCGACTTCGTGAACTAATACCCGCAAACCCTTCCACCTGGGCGAAACCCTCCGCTATAAACCATATCAAACCACCTGCACTACATCCGCCCACAAATCATCGACGTTCACATAGGTTCTGTCGGGAATTTTGCGGAGCAGGTCGGCGACCCGCGCCCGACGGCCCGCCTCTATGTCAAACAGCTTCCAGCCATGTTTAGTCAACAACTCCTCTTTCGCGGCGGGAAACACAGCGTCGGCCATAACTTCCCGGAAGGATTCAGCCCCCGCCTTCCCCGTCACCGACGGCATCTTCCCCGTCTTCCTGAAAACCTTCAACCGAGCCGCGTCAACGTACATCCGCAGACCGTGAAAACTCAACAACACCTTCTCCGAACCAACGCCGTCCGCTTTCCCGCTGATTTCAACGAGCTCGTCATCGTCGAACATGTAGATGTTGTGAACTCCTCTGCCGAAAAGACGCGAATACGCAATCTCACCGTCGTGGACTCGGGGCATCTCCTTCGAAAAATCAGTAACGTGAACGATGCCCAGATCATTCATGGCCTCGAACACATCCCGCCCAGCCCAGCCCCTCAGCTCCAGCCCAGCATTAATCCCGTCGAGCTACACCGTCTAAAAAAACGACCGCAACAATCGCCCGTCGACGGAAAGAGTTGCCGGCGTCTCGAGGACGATGATCGGAGCCCTCAACACACGGCAAATTTTGACGCAGTGTTCGAAGGCTTGGACCGCCGGCTCCGATGGCCGTAGGCGGTGGATGTGGGTGACGGCTCTGTGGCATTTGACGGTGAAGACAAATTCGTCGGGAACCCTTGAACGCCAATAAGCCGCCTGCTTCAGCGGAACAAGCCGGTAAAAGCTGCTGTTGACTTCGACGAAGTCGAAGACCCGGGAATAGGCTTTAAGCCTGTCAGCTTCGGGAACGATGAAATACTGCCATCCGCCGGCGCCGATCAGAACCTCGGACGCCATCCATCTTTGAAAAGCCTTTAGGCGGCTGAAAAATTTTCCCATGGGTTGGGGGTCGTTCTTCTCGGGACAAGCGGCTGGAGCTACGAAGAATGGACCGGCCCCGTCTACGGAGGTAGCAGGCTTCCGAAGCTGAGGCTTTACAGCAAAATTTTCAGAACAGCTGAAATGGATTCCAGCTTCTACGTCTATCCGAGGAGAGAAGCGTTGACGGCGATGATGGATTCTGTCCCCGAAGGATTCGTCTTCACGGTCAAGGCCCCGCAGGAAATCACCCACCAACACCGGCTGGAGACGACGCCCGACGCCCTCAGGGCTTTAGAAAAGTTCACCGAGCTGCTGACCCCGATGAACAGAGCGGGCATGCTCGGATGCATCCTCTTCCAGCTACCACCCAGTCTCAGCTACGAGCCCGCGAAACTCGAAACATTCCTCGAAAACCTCGACAAAGACTTCCGGTACGCCGTCGAATTCAGACATCCCAGCTGGCTCAACGAAGAAACACAACACATACTCGCAAAAAACCAAACAGCCTACACAATCGTCGACGAACCGCTTCTTCCACCACTTCTATGGGTCACGACGGACTTCGCCTACGTCAGATGGCATGGAAGAGGAAAACAACCATGGTACAACTACCTTTACAAACCCGAAGAACTGAGGGAATGGGTGCCCCGAATCACGGAAATTTCCCAAAAAACCGAAAAAGTCTACGGATATTTCAACAACCATTTCCACGGATACGCTGTCTACAACTGCATCCAAATCCTCGAAATGATGGGCCTGTCGACGGAAACACACCAGTCCATCAAACAACAAATCCAAAACTATTTCGAAATGACCGGCCTCGGATGAATCAATCTTCAACGATGGGCTTGTAGAGGCTGGGAATTCTTTCGGCGAGCCGTTCCCTTCTTGCGTTACGTAGGTCTTCGAAGACAAGGTCGGAGGCCAATAAACCTTCGCCACCGCCGAGGACGGTTCGGCGGACTTGGAAGACGGAGCCGTTGACTTTGACAGGCTGCATGATGACGGAGTTTCCGGTCGTGCCGGCGGTGTATGTGTTTGGGGCCGCGGCTGCGACTCTGTTTTCGAGGCATCGTGATTCGAGGTAGGCGTGCCACGGCTGGATGGCTGAAGACGGCATGCGGGATGGGTTGAGCAGCAGGTCTGCTCCGCGTAGGGCCATGATTCGGCCGAGCTCGGGAAAGGCGACGTCGTGGCAGATGAGTACGCCGAAGCCGATTCCACGGTGGCGGAAAACGTGGATTTCCCGGCCGGGAGTGAAGAATTGTTTTTCCGAACGGTAGAGATGGATTTTGTCCTGCCAGCCCATCAATTCGCCGTCGGGCCCGACCACCGGCGCGCTGTTCATCAAGGACGCTCCACGCCGGACAACCACGCCTCCGCCAACCACTACCGCATTCATCCGGACGGCGTGCCGCGACAAAACATCCAAAACCACGTCAACTTTGTCCGCCAAACCGTTTCCCATCCCGAAGATGTTCGAATGCTCCCACGCCTCTGGAAGAACCACGATGTCCGGGCTTTCACGGCCAGCCATGCCCAAAAGCACATCAATTCGCTCCAAATTCTTATCAAACGAATTCGTAACGACCGGCTGAACAACGACCAGCTTGACAGCCATACTAATCAGCCAGAGGCCAAGTCATGGATAAAACGATTAGCTAAAAACTACCTCTTTATGATGTGTAGAGTTTTCTGAGTTTTGCGAGGTCTGTTTGGTAGTTTCCGGCTTTGTCTTCGGGTGTTTCGATGACCATGGGTTTGTCACGTATGGCTCGGTGGTTGATGAATGCTTTGAAGCCCGTGTCGCCGATTTTTCCCATGCCTATGTGTTCGTGACGGTCGAGGCCGCTGCCGAGCTCGCCTTTGGAGTCGTTGAGATGGACGGCTTTCAGCCTTTCGAGGCCGATTAATCGGTCGAATTCGGCGAGAGTTTTCTCGACAGCTTCGGTGTTCCGGATGTCGTATCCGGCGGCGAGCAGGTGGCAGGTGTCCAAGCAAACACCCACTCGGTCGGGGTGCTCGATCTTCGCCAGAATCGCGGCGATGTCTTCGAACCGTGAGCCGCAGGAGTTCTTCTGTCCAGCCATGTTTTCCAACAGCACGTACACCTTGTTTTCGACTTTTTCGATTGATGTGTTGACGGCGTTGGCGGCGAGGCTGATTCCCTTCTCTATTCCTGCTCCGAGATGGCTGCCGATGTGGACGACGAGAAGGTCTACGCCTAAGAGACCGCATCTTTCCAGCTCGGCGGTCAGCGACTTGACGGATTTGTCGTAGACGATTTTCTTGGGTGAAGCAATGTTGGGGAGGTAGGGCATGTGCGCCATCGCGACAGAGTATCCCGCTTTGCGGAATTTTTCGCGGAACTGGTTGGCTTCTTGTTGCTTGAGCTTGGTGTAGGACCATCCACGGGGGTTGCGTGTGAAAATCTGGAAGGTGGTGCATCCAAGTTCGACTGCTCTGTCTACAGCCAAGTCAATCGAACCCGAAATCGATACGTGGGCCCCGAGAAGCATCACCAAAACAGTTTACACCCAAACTTTAACGATTCCGGAAAAATCCTTTTCTCCAAGGGCGTAAACAACCAAGCCTTAAAACATCATCCACCATCAAACCGTCGTGAACAGATGCCCGCTTTGCGGAGAGCCTGTGACGTGGGCGGAGAGGCAGGCGGGCCTCTACGCATGCTTGACTGTCTGTGTGCCTGCTGTGCCTTTTCCCCGTCATTTGGTCGAGAAGCATCCCGAATATTTGCGGGAGGCGAAGAAGCTGGCGAGGCCTGTTTTCTATTCTGCGGCTGTTTCCGCTGTTGTCGCCGTGGTTGCGGGGTTGCTGGCGTTGTCTGTGCCGGCTGTTTTGGCGGCGGGTGCTGCGGCGGTGTTTTTCATGGTGGGATGGAGGCGGAGGGTTGGGTTGATTCGTCGCCACCAGTCTTTTTAGACCTGCTCCGTGAAAAATCTTTGACGATGAAGTAAATGTTGAGGATGATGAGGATCAGGACGAGGAAAGGGCCTATGGGGAAGTAGATTTCGCCGCGGAGGAAAAGGCTTAGAAACCCGATTCCAGTCCACGAGGGAATGCTATAACCTGTCCAGCGGCCGATGACGTGGTCGAAGGGCACTGGCCCCCAGTAGTCCACAGCTGCGTTGGCGTCTCCTTTTGTGATGAAACCACCCGTAACTCTTGCAACCGCCCTGTGCACGATTATCGAACCCGTCGACCCTTTTTCACCGGGCCTGTAGAAGACGATGACGTCGCCGTCCACTGGGTCGGCTTTTATCTCCGACGGGTTCACCGGCAAGACGATGATGATGTCTCCGACTTCGATGACGGGCCTCATGCTTCCGCTCTTCACCACCAGCAGCGGAAAAGTAACGCCGAAAGCCGTGTGAAGCATCGATAAAACAACTAATGCAGCAGCCGTCGCCAACAACAACCCGTAGCCAACGTTTTTGATGGAGGTTTTCAACTTTGGCTAAATTCGTGGTGGACGCGGTCGTTTAAATGTTTGAGCCCGTCTTTCGGGTTGTTGCTGCTGCGGCTGCTGTCGCCGTGACGGAGTTCTCTGCCTGCCCCCGGGTTTCAGACGGCCCCATCTCACCAGCCCGAACACCGACGACGCTGAAACGGCGGCCGTAGCTGCGAGGACAACCCCCTGCCACTGCGGGTTTTCTTCGACGTGAACGATGGCCAGCTCCTTGTTCGTCTTCGAAGAATAGCTCGAAGAATAGGTGTATTCGCCGATTTTCATCGTCCACGAATAATCTCCTTCGGCTACGTAGAGCCGTGCCGTGCCTTCGTCGTTGGTGACAGCCCTTTCGATGATTTTGCCGCCTCGGCTTACCGAAAGCTCGGCTCCCTGCACGGGTTCCCCGTTCGGTTTGAGGATTCGAACGTCGACACGGTAGACTTTGGATTTGATGTTGAGCTGGGTTGTCTGGGAAAGCGATAGAGGCTGGGTCGCGACCCTCGTGTCCTGATACACGACTTCGAGGCCGAACTCCCCCCTCGGCAGCTTCAGCTCCAGACGACCGGCTTGGTCGGTGAAGCCGTCGACGATTTTTCTCGCGCCCTGCATAGCCGAAACATAGGCGGCCGCCAAAGCTGTTCCGTCAGCGCGTTCGACGTTCAGCCTCACGTAGTAAACCGCCGCGGAAATTCTCGCCAGCTCTTCATCGCTGCGGAAGGAAACCTGACGGTCGTAGACGGGAAGGCCTTTGTAACGGACCGAAACTTTGTAAGCCGCCGCCGGAATGTTTTCGAACCTGACGCGGCCGTTGGAAATCAAACTCATGTTTTTCACCGCGCCAGAGCTGATTTCGACTTCTCCGCTTTCGAGCGGCGCTGAATCGTCGTCAACTACTTCGACGACCACGTCGATTACGTTCCGAGCCTTGACCAGTATCTCCCTGCTCGATTCAACTCTGACCGTTTCTTCGTGAACAGGCACGTTGAAATAGTTGATTCTGACGACGTAGTTTCCTATTGGCAGGTTTTTGAAGGGAACGCGGCCCGACGAGTTGGAGGAGTTTCTTTCGTTTATCTCGCCTAGGGTTACCGTTGTTTCGGCGTCGGCCAGCGGTTTCTCGCCGTCGTAGTCCATTACCCGTAGGACTATGTTGTAGACGCGTGTTGGGACGGTGATGTTTTTGTTGTTTATGTCGAGGACGAATTCGTATCCTTCGTTGACGACGACTCCGCGGAAAGAGACCGTGCCCCTGTAGAGGATGGGGAGAAGGCCGCTGATGGATACGACCCCGTTTCCGGCGGCTTGGAAGTTGCCGATACCGATGTCGTCGTATGTTTTGAGCTGGGTTGTCGCTTGAATTCCTTGGTTCTGGTCGTTGTTAATGGTCAGCGTTACGGTGTAGAGGGTTGGACGTATGCTGATTCGTGCCTCATCGGCGTTGACTTCGACTGTTCCCGTGCCGATGTTGTAGGGCCCTCGCGTGATCTCGTAGCGGTATCTGCCGGCGGGAAGGTTTCGGAAAGCAGCGGCTGCGTTTGTTGTAGTCGCTTCAACGCTGTAGACCCCGCTGCTCATCCTCAGCCCGACTGTCGAAACAAGCCTTTCGCTGGGGGTTCCAGACGCGTCAACCCGGACGGCTACGTCGAAAAACCTACCCCTAACCTCGGTGACGGTCGGCACGTTGACCTCTCCGCGGAAAACCTCCGAATCACCCAACCTAACGACGAGAACATAGGACCTCGACCGCACCAAACCAAAGGAAAACTCGCCCGTCGAAGACGTGACCGTGTCTCCGTATGGGACGTTGTCGCGGAAAAGCCTCGCCTCCAAGTTTATTCCCGTGATGAGGTCGACGCCGTCGTGGTCGAGAATTCTAACACGGTATCGGACGAGGTCGGTTCTCGCGACGTAGTTGACCTGTCCACCGCTGACCACGATGTTAGACGTCGACTGGAAAACGGTTTCACCGCGGTATTCGACGTTGAGGGGGTAGTTTCCGTTGGGCAGCATGTCGATGACCGCTACTCCGTTGGCGTCTGTTTCAGCTGATGCGAAACCGGTTGTGTTTCCGGTCTGCCTCACGCCGTACCAGACTCTCACCGTCGCTACTGGGACGGGGGTGCCGGCGAGGTCTTGAACTTCGGCCCGGATGCTGAAAAGGTTGACTGTGATGGTTAGCGGTGAGCCGCCGTAGGTGCGGGAGAACGTTCCGACGTCGTATCCTCTGTAGCGGGCTGTTATTGTGTAGGTTGTGTTGGGCATGAACGGAATCGAGGCCCTGCCATCGGCGCCGGTTGTGGTGCTGTTGACGAAGGTGCCGTATGTGACGTTCAGCCGGACGTTGGCCACCGGGTTGCCCAAGGCAGTTCGAACGTTCAGCACCATCGTCGTGACGTTAACCCGTATAGTCACCTGCGACGGATTCGACGGATTAATTCGAGTCGCGTTGAAAACAGGGTTGTTATAGACTATGAACCCCCTGAAGGACACCTGCAAAGACGAGTTGGCTTTTCTGTTGATGTTGGTGACGTTTAGGTTTCCGTTTACGCCGGTTGCGCCTTTGTCCGTTCCGTTGACGATTATGGAAGCTCCTCTTACGGGTTCGTTGGTGTCCGCTGTCCTCACGGTTACGACGACCCAGCTGGATGCTTCCGCTTGTGGAAGGGATGCGAGGAAAAGGAAACACGATACCAGAACGGTGGCCGTCAGCAGAACCGCCCGTAGCCCGGCGTAAAAGCCCATGAATCATAGCTCAATAAGCCAGCTTATATCCTATGGTTTTTCGAATGTTTTCAACCTTTCAGCCGTCTTACGCGAACGCCGCCCGGGCCCGGGTGAGTAGCGCAGGCCTTATTTGTAGGACGATGCGATGGTGTCGAGCGTCCATTTGACGCTGTTCACTATTTCCCGCAGCCTCGCCTCCTCCCGGAAGTTCTTCACCACCAGCTCCCGCGCCACATCACCGTCATACACCACTTCATACGTCAAAACATTTGACTGGTCGAGCCTGCCTTCCGCGACCTTCTGCAAATCCGCCTCACGCATCGAATCCAAAACCTTCCTGAGCAGAAACGAGGAGAAAGGCCTCATGTCCTGCGTTACGCGGATTTCGGGGTTGAAGACGATGCGGGCCTCTTTTTCTTTCAGCGACATAGTGGCGAGAAGGGCGCCGGAGCGGCTGCGAATGGTGCGGAGGGCTGAAGGCTCTTTCTCCAAGGCCTCCGCCGGCGGCTGAGCCTTTTTGAAGCTTTTCGCCACCAGCTCCCGGTCGATTATCTCGAGAAGAGACTTGACGGATTCGGCCTCCCTCTCCAGCTCCGAAAGCCGTTGCTCGAGAAACGTCTTCAGCTCCGCCAGCTTCTTGACTTCGGCGTCTTCGGCCTGCAATCCAACGAAAAACCACGCCCCAGAATAATAAGGCTTGCTGATCGATGCACCGTCAAATACCGCGGTAGTATCGCCGTAGTCGCTTAAGCTGGTTGGGTAAAAGGTTAAAAACCCTGCCACCAATTATCGTCATGGACGAATTACTGGTTGATGTTTTGGTCGTGGGCAGCGGCGCCGGGGCTTTGACGGGCGCGTTGACGGCCCGTCACGCGGGCCTTGAGGTTCTCGTCGCCGAGAAGACGGAGTTGGTCGGCGGTTCGAGCGCGATGTCGGGGGGTGGGCTGTGGATACCCAACAACCCGGTTTCAGCGGCTGCGGGTGTGAAAGATTCTTTGGATGAAGCTTGGACTTACCTCAGCCACGTCGTGCCACCGGCCGGCGAAGCAACCGCACCCGAAAGAATCCGCGCGTTCCTCACACACGGCCCCGAGATGGTGAAGTTCCTCCGGGAGCTTGGGTTTAGGTGGAGGGCGTCGGTAGGATATCCAGACTACTACCCGGAAGCGCCGGGCGGCTCGGTCATGGGAAGGGCCATCGAAGGAGCCGTATTCGACGGCAGAAAGCTCGGCGAATGGCGGAAAAAGCTGAGACGATATCCCGGAGCACCTCCGATACCTATACACACCAACGAAGCTTCGAAGATGTATCTCGCGCGCAGCACGGCCGGCGTAGGCGCCTTTCTGCGGCTGGGCCTCCGGCTGGTCGGTCATTCTCTGTTGGGCCGCGTTCCTTTGACGATGGGCGGCTCCCTCATCGGCCAGCTTCTTTACCTATGTCTGCAGAAAGGTGTGAAGGTTTGGCTCGAGTCTCCTCTTCAGAGCTTGGTCGTGGAGGACGACCGGGTTGTGGGCGCGGTTTTGATGCATGAAGGCAGGATTGTGAAAGTGAGGGCGAGAGGCGGTGTGTTGCTTGCGGCCGGCGGGTTTGAACACAGCCAAGAAATGCGTGAAACCTACCTACCCAAACCCACCACCAAAGACTGGGCCGTCGGAGCTCCGGGCAACACGGGCGACGCCATCAAGGCCGCGATGGAGATTGGTGCGAAAACGGCTTTGATGGACAAGGCTTGGGGAGGCCCTATAGCCATCACACCCGACGGCAAACCATCCTTCCTCCTCGCCGAACGCTCGCTTCCATTTGGAATAATCGTCGACCAAAACGGCGAAAGGTTCATGAACGAATCAGCATCCTACGTCGACTGCTGGCAAAACATATACAAACACCAACACAAAACCTCCAAAGCCATCCCAGCATGGCTCATCATCGACAACAAGCATCGGTCGCAGTATTTGTTCGGCATGCTGATGCCCGGCCGCACACCCGAAAAA
>JANWZT010000059.1 GCA_025054515.1 Candidatus Caldarchaeum sp. | reverse complement strand
TGGTTGAAGAGGTGCGGCGGCAGTTCAGAACTATTGCGGGGCTTTTGGAAGGGAAAGCAAGGCCGGAGTATGCGAGATGCGTCGACATCGCGACGAAAACCGCTTTGAAGCTGATGGTCACGCCGACTCTCGTGGTAACTCTTGCACCCATCCTCATCGGAGTTGTTCTGGGCTGGAAAGCGGTCGGAGCCTTGGTCATCGGTGCGACGGTTTCAGCAATACCCCTCGCCATCGTCGGGTTCTACGGCGGCGCCGCCATGGACAACGCGAAAAAATTCCTCGAAATAGAGGGGCGGAAGGGCTCGGACGCCCACAAAGCCACCGTCGTCGGCGACACCGTGGGCGACCCGATGAAAGACACCTACGCACCCAGTCTCCACATCCTCATCAAACTGCTCAACACCCTCTCGCTGGTCTTCATCCCACTATTCATCTACGGCCTCATCGCCCTCTAAACAACCATCTCGATTTTTATACCGACAAAACCATTTTATCATTTAGGGCCCGTGGCGCAGAATGGATAGCGCGGCGGCCTTCGGAGCCGGAGGTCGTGGGTTCAAGTCCCACCGGGCCCGTCTAATGACATCTACTATCCCGTAGAACTTCGACCAGCTCGTCCAACGCTTCCCGGTTTTTGGCCGTCAGCGAAATCCCTATCGTCCTCGACGTCCTCGTGCACGGTATCGTTAAAGAAGCCTGCTCCATCTTCTCCCTTCGAAGTCCTCTCCGAACCTCTCTATTGACCACGACCACGTCATGGCCGTTAAAATTAATTACGCGGACGCTGGGTTCGGTCAAATCCTTGGTTTTGATGCCTTTTCTGATTGTGATTTCAAGGTCGACGACGGTTCCGCTGACCAAGTCGACGACGAAAAACGATGTCGAGCCGTCGAGAACCCATCCTACGCCGTCG
Source organism: Candidatus Caldarchaeum sp. (assembly GCA_025054515.1). GTDB lineage: Archaea > Thermoproteota > Nitrososphaeria_A > Caldarchaeales > Caldarchaeaceae > Caldarchaeum. Next base: position 6,273 of record JANWZT010000059.1, on the reverse strand, counting down.
ACCACCGTGGTATAGTTGACGTCGGACGGCGAGTCGCCGACTTTCACCGCCCACCCTTCTGGAACGCGGACAACGAGCCACAGAAACCGTCCTATCAACAAGTTTCCCGTGGCCAATTCATATTCCTTTGACGGCAAACAAGAAACCTCCATCAACCAATTTTGAACCTCAACTTTCTCCTCGGCTTGATTACTCCCAGGGAAACAACCTTGTCCACCAAAGAATCCACCTCATTTTCTATTTTGAATGCGGTTTTGTCGACGATGACGTGGAAGCCATCTTTCAAATGATGTCGGACGGATAGTATGATTCCGAGGATAGAGAGGGAATGAACCACACGGACTTTACATCCTTTCGAAGCGAGCTTGTAGATTGTTTCCTCAACTTTCTTCAACTCTTCCAGCAACTCGTTTGGATATTCTTTCAACTGGGTTGAAAGATCGGATATGCCGAAAAATTTCAGAGACCGCAGGGCGTGCCTCGACGCAGTCAAAAACACGGTCGGAAACAATCCCACGACATAAACCGTCTTCTTCAAATACCTGAAAAAATTAAGCCGAGAAACGTTAATAAAGGTTAAAGGCTAAAACCAGAAACGGATACGGCTTGGACAAACCCGTCAAAGTCGAAATCTACGAAGTCTATCCCATGACCTTAGGCCACTGCCCCCACTACAACCTTCTTTCCGCCGAAATGTACGCCGCCGGAGCCGAGTTCTGCGACCTTTCAACCCAAGCAACCGAATACCCCGACGACATAATCAAAAACCATCTCAAGGCCGCTGAAATCGTCAAATTTCTCCGCGACAGCTTCCGCGGCCGTCGTATGAACGTAGAGGTCGAGATGGTGAATTTGATTTCTCCCCTAGGTTTTTTCAAAAGCATTCGTCACCGTGTTTGGCGGAGGCCTGGGGTCGTGGTCGACGGCAGGAAAGTGTGTGACGGTTCGATCGAATGGGAGAAGCTACGGAACGCGGTCGAGCAGGCTTGGCTGAAAAAACACGGCCCGTAGTTGGCTCGAAAATAGCCGAGATAAAGCAGGCGTTGAAAGACTTTTTCTTCGGAGCACTTCTTCTCAGCCTTTACCAGAACGTGGTGCGGTTTAAACGAAAATACGACGACATCTTTTTCTCACTTGTAATGGGGGAATTTCTCGGCATTCCCCTGCTTGGTAACTATTTCACCATCAGGCTGATTCCATATTTCCTGCCGGAGCTCGAGGCGGCGAAAAAGCGTCTCCTCCGTGATGTAGATATTCTTGAGCTCCTGAAAGAAGGGCCTTCAGTCCATTAGCTCGGGACAAATTCTCCGATGTCGTTTATCACCTTGTCGAGGGCTTCCATGCCACGAATCTCAGTCGGATACATCCGGATGTATCCTTTCACATACTGCCCGAGCTCGTTTTCGATCAGGCCCAGATAATGCCTCTGTTCCTCCCATTTGGCCTGCAGGTATCCAGTCGGGTCCGACGACACGTCGCTACGGTCGAGAACCATGTTGACAAATATTCCGCCGACGGGGATGTTGAACGACTGAACCATCGTGATGAACCTCTTGACGACAGATATTGGAAGGCTTTCCGGCGTTGTCACGAAATAGAAGAGAGTTTTGCTGGGGTCTGTTATCGACTGCCGAGTTTTCGTAAATTTGTCGTATAGGTTGAGCAGGTCGGCTACTACAGGGTCTTTCTTGATTTCCTCCATGATTTTCTCCTTTCTAACCGACAGCCTCAGACGATATTCTTGCGCCTCCTTCCTCGACTGAATCATTCTCGCCAGCCACAGACCGTACAGCTTGCTTAAACCTATGAGACGGACGGCGTTCGCGACCGCCGCGGTATCAAACACCACCACATCGTATCTTTCGCCCTCTTTCACCATGATTTCCATGACCTTGTCAAACATAGCCGACTCTTGGAACGCGGGGTTGGTCGTGGCTATTTGTATGAACGGCTCGGGGTTTATTGGAATTTCAGCCCATTTGAAGAACTCTTTCAACCTCGTCTCCATATTCATCCGGTATCTTTCAAGGAGGTCCGATATCTCGACCTCTATCGCTGTAAGGTTTTTCAGGCCTTCGACGTTTCGGAAACTTCCGCCCGAAAGGTTTTGCATGAACAGGCTGCTCAGCGAATGGACTGGGTTCAGGCTGGCGAGCAAGACAGATTTTCCCTGACGAGCTGCATCCACCGCGATCGCTCCGGCGGAAACTGTCTTCCCGACTCCTCCCTTGCCCCCGACGAAGATGTATTTGGCGTTCCCCAAACCTCCACCGCTCATGTCCATTCGATTCCTCCGTTCATCAGATGCTTCGAGACCGCCGCTATCCCCTCCAAACCTCTCGGCTCCCTCGGAAACATCGGGATGATTGAGATGACGAGCTTTCCGAACTTCTCCATGATTTCGTTCATGCATTCTCTTTGCTGTTTTAGTTTGTTGACGATGAAGGGGGACGGGTTGGACGCCATCTCCGGCGGAAGCACTTTGTTGACCACGATTCCCGAAAGCTCGAGGCCGACGGATTTGAACATCTCGAGCGCTTTTTCCGTGTCGATGATCGACATCCGCTCCGGCGTGATGACCATAAAGAAAGCTGCTTTGTTCTTATCTTTCATAACGTCTGTGAAAGTGGTCAAACGCTTCTTTATGTCATAGAGCTCGTTCAACACATCGTCTTCTTTGACGAGCTTTTCACCCTTGAGTTTGCGTGCTATTTCATCGTATTCCCGGGCCTTTTCACGGGCTTCCGTCAACTTTTCAACCCACGCACTCAAGATGTCCGCCATGGTTATCATCCTAATACCGTGGCCGAACGGAGGCATGTCGAAAACATACAACCCATACGACCCTTCGGCAAGGTATCCGGCCATAGCGTCGTAGGTGGCGGATTCGTACATCGCTGGCTCGGCGACGGAGCTGTCTATGTATGATTCGATTTCAGGCGGAATTTCGGTTTTGTACATGTCCCTTATTTTCTGTTTTATTTCCTCTATGTATCGTGCGATTTTTGTGTCGGCGTCGATTTCCACCACGAAAAGGTTGGGGAGAATTTCGACTTCGCCTTTTCCGAAGATGTTTTTCTCAAAGATGTCGCTGAGCGATGCCTGCGGGTCTGTACTGAAGCACAGTACCTTTCGGTTGTTCGCCACAGCGTAGGAAAGGGCGGCGCTGCACGTTGTTTTGCCGAGGCCTCCTTTACCTGCGAAAATAACCATCCGCAAATCTGGTTTCGAAGCTAAAAAATCGTTGAACCCTCTCAACCGTAAATCACGTCTGTGAAATCTCTTTCCCTGTAGAACCTATGCTTCCAAGCTTTGACGTTAGGGATTGCGTACGGCAGCAGACGAAGGGAGTAGTAAGGCGGAAGAATCGGAAAGCCAAGCATGTCGCCCATAATCATCAGGATGAACATATGTTCCATGTACATTCGGGTTTTGAGTATTGAAGTTACCTGCTGATGTAGGGCGACTCCATACAGCATGTCCCCTACCGCTTTCCTGAAGCTGGAAAACATGCCCCCTTTGCGATCCTCGGACATGTCATTACAAGATGTACCTTATTTAAAAAAGGTTTCGGAACAAGATTTGACCAAAAAATATGGAGTTTAGGCTTTTATTTCCACCTTGGCTGCCTTGCGGAACCCTCTGACGAAGTAGATCGCCATCGCCAACCCGATGATGAACATCGCGACCCCGACGACCGTCGAGAAGGCGTTGATGGCTACGACGCCGCCGTAGCCAACGGTGTTCTGTACTATACGCTGTGTCACGTGGAGCAGGCCCGGCCCGAGTCCTGCGAGGTTTTCACCTGCGAGCGCTCTCGCGAATATCGTCGTCTGGTAAAAGATGGCTGCGAGGGTTGTGGCCATCATGAATATTCCCGGTATGGTGGTGTACCAGTGGAATTTTCTTTGAGTGAATAGGAATAGGCCTACGATGAGGAGGGCGAATCCGGCGAGAAGCTGGTTTGTTCCGCCGAAGTAGAGCCAAATGTTTGTCCAGCTACCCGTAAGGACGAAGGCAATCGGGAACACGAAGCCGAGGACCGAAGCAATGTATTTGTTTCCGAGAATTGATAGTGGAGTTCCTCCGAAAACTTCGGCCATCGTGACTCTCCAGAACCTGCCCAATATTGTCAAGATTGTCACGGCCATTCCGACCATGTAGTTTGCGAAAAAGACTCTGAGGAACGGGGTGGCCGCCTCTCCTCCCATGAGGGGAGAAGTTAGCGTCGTCGCTCCGAGGACGAAGTTGCCGGGCGAAGCTCCCCCGGGAATCGTCAAAAGCGGGATCGCGGCCCAAGCAGCCAAGGCGGACAAGCCGACGAGGTTCTCGGTTATCATCGCTCCCGCTCCCACCGGCCGGATGTCCGTTTCGACATCGACTTGTTTCGAGGTTATGCCAGTGCTGACGAGGCTGTGCCAGCCCGAAATGGCGCCGCACGCAATAGTCACGAACAAAGCAGGCCATAGAGGTCCAACCGTCACGACTTCGGCCCATCCTCGGAATTCCGGCACCTGAATTTTGACCCCTGTAGCAGGCGAAACCAGAGCTCCGATCGTCAACAATAGCACCGCTGGAATTAGTGAATAGTATGCGATGTAGTTCATCGGGGTGATGAGACGCGGCATCGGCAGAAGCGAGCCCAGAATCAATATCGCTACCAAAGGTACGAGCCAGTATGTGTAGGGGTTGGCTGCTGGTGCGACGCCGGGGGGCGGAGGCGTGAACACGAATGTTCCCGGAGGCGGAACCGCGGATAGAATTGTTGCGCCGAGAGCGATGCCTATAGCCTGGAGGACGATGGCGAGAATCGTCACGGGCCCCACACTCATCTTCATCCTGAACAGAAGATGTCCCGTTATCATCGCTGCGATTACAAGAACCAAGAGAGACCAGAAGGAACCGGGGAAAGCGTTCATCGTCGTTCCTACGACGAAGATGAATGCCGCTTTAATCAGCAGTAGGTAGAGCAATAGGAAACCGAGCAAAAGCCTTCGTGGAGTAGGTCCGAGCATTTCATAGGCAAGAGGCCCGAAAGAACGGCCTTCTTTCCTCACCGAGAGAAATATCGAGCTGTAGTCCTGAACCCAGCCGATCAGCAGCGCGGCAAAAAGTATCCAGAGGAATGCAGGAAGCCAGCCGAAGGCGAGCGCGGCTGTTCCCGGCCCGATGATGGGCCCGAGCGCGGCGATGCTGTTCCACTGAAAGCCGTATAAGACGAACCTTCCGACGGGGAAGAATTCGACGCCGTCTGCGTACATGTGTGCGGGAGTGGGCTTCGACCTGTCGGGGCTCCATACTTTTCGGTCGATGATTTTACTGTAGACGGTGTAGGCGAACAGGAAAACCACGATGCCTACGAGTGTAAACCCGAGAGGAGTGTCGAACACCATTTTCTTATCGTCTTTCTTCTAAATATTCAATTCATATAAGCTTTCTTAGAATAGATAGTAAGGTTTTTATCTCTTCAAATCCACCCGGCGGTGAATAAGCCACAACGTGGGGCAGCTCCGTGTTCAGGGACAACAGGAATATGCGACGAACGTCGTTCAATGCATCGGCAATCGCCCGAGCGAAGCTGACTGGCAAATCCTTTTCGGAGGAAAATACCATATATTCGCCGAGGTCTGCCACGAATTCTCCCCATCTTCTCGCGTAACGCATCGCCGGAGAACCTTTTCTGATGAAAGTGACCGCATGAGTCGGCGGGTTTTTCATCTTTCCCCGAATGATTATGAGGTCTTTTCGTTTCATCATTTTCGAGATCAGATAACTGAGGGGGTTTGCCCATGTCGTGATACCTATTACGACTGAGAATTCGGTGATGTGGCCCATTTCGCGGAAGGATAACACGGCCGCCGAAACGCCGGACCGTCCGCCAACGTACTTTCCTCCGAGAGCATCGACAGCTTTGGTCACGGAAAATGCGATGTTCGCAACTCGCCTCCTTCCAAATATCGAGCCAACCACGTAAAACCCGAGGAAGAACAAGGCGATGGCAAGAACGGCTGAAGTAGGGTCGACCACTGGCGACATTTCAGCGAAACACAAACCGCCTGACTTATAGCGGTTAGAGCCGTGGGCCGGACAAAATCGCTACGGAGGTCATGAGCGTCTGCCCTCTGTTAACGGCTGTTTTTTGCGAACCAAAAACGCTACGGAAAATCTTTGACAACCTCGTCTGTCCCAAGAGGAGCAGAATGTTCACAGCTGTTGACTGATGTCCTGTTTTTGTTCTTCCAGATGCCATGGCTTGACCCAATATACGTTTTC
>JANWZT010000058.1 GCA_025054515.1 Candidatus Caldarchaeum sp. | reverse complement strand
CTGGTTGAAATAAGTCCTTTCAATTCCCTCTCGCGGGATCACCTTCTCAAAAGATTCCGCCATCATATTCACCCCCTTATTTCAACTTTCAATTCCCTCTCGCGGGATCACGTGTTGGCTGGGTTATCATGAATTATGTCGAAGTTTTTATTCTTTCAATTCCCTCTCGCGGGATCACTCTATGAGAAGTTTTTTTATTGCTCGAAATGTGAAAAACTTTCAATTCCCTCTCGCGGGATCACTTCACGTAGAATACCTGCCTTTTCATGCGATATTATCTTTCAATTCCCTCTCGCGGGATCACAGCTGGAAACAGACCAAACAGAGGTGTCCGAAAATGAGTGAACTTTCAATTCCCTCTCGCGGGATCACAGCTGTCGCTGTCGACCCATCGAGGAGAAAGCCTAAAACAACTTTCAATTCCCTCTCGCGGGATCACGACGGTTTACAGGCGTCTGCTGACGTTATACGTGAATGGATATGCTTTCAATTCCCTCTCGCGGGATCACTGTGCGTGATTCGGTTGTTTTTTGGGGTTTTGCGGCGTTTTGGCAGCCGCTTTGTTCAGGTGTTAGATGTTTTGGGGTTGTATTTAGGTTTTGGCCCGGGCTTTTCGAAACCCTTAAATAAAACCCACCATCCAACGGCGAACGCCTCTATAAACAGGCTTCCAGACGGAACGGAACATGCTTCAAATCGGCGTCGGATGCTCCAGCGACAAAACACCCTACCCGGCAGCCGTCGAAAAAACCCGGCGGTTCGCCGCGCGGCTCGCGGAATACCGGGATGAAGTGGTTTTGCTGACGGGCGGCGACGGAGGGCTGATGCGTGTCGTCTGCGAAGAATTTTCCAACCGTGGCGGAATCACCGTCGGCGTCATCCCCATCGAAGACGAATTCATCGACGAAACCCATCCACGACACAACCCCTACAACACCATCGTCATCAAAACCGGCCAAACACTCCAATCCAGAAGCATCCCCCTCGTCAGAAGCAGCGACAGCTTCGTCATCCTCGGCGGCGGCGCCGGAACCATCATCGAAGCATACCTCGCATACCTCTACCGCATCCCCCTCATCATCGTCACCGACACCGGATATCCGTCAGACCAGCTACGGCAAACACATCCCGACGGACACTTCGACCAAAGAAAACTAACCACCGCCACCTACACTTCCGACCCCGAACAAGCAGCCGACGAAGCAGTTGAAAAAGCCCGCAGACACCGCAAAAAACTCTAACGAACCTTCCTATCCGACTGGAAGATGAACGAGTCGTCGTAGAGCTTCCGACGGGCGAAGAACTCACGGGCCACGTCGATGGCCCCCCTACGCAGCAGCATGGCCCTCCTCACCCGCGCCGAAGCAACCTCCTGAGCCACGGCCCTCGTAGTTTTCTTGAAACGGTCGGCTTCGCTCAAAATCATTTTGACGTTGCCCGTGATTTTGAGGCGGATGAGGTCAAAGGCCTCAACTTCCGTCCCGCCCTTGTATTCGACGTAGGAGCCGATGACCCCTCCCGCGTTCGCCACAAAATCGGGAACAATCCAGACACCTCCTTCGTTGAGGATTTCCTCGCCTTCTTTCGTCGTCGGGATGTTGGCTCCTTCGACCACGATTTTCGTCCCCGACTTGAGGAGCTGAGGGGCTGTTTCCCTGTTGATGACGTCAGACGTCGCTGCCGGAATGAAAATATCCGCCGGATGATGGAAGATTTTGTCCTTCGGCTCTTTCACGTATTTTTTGAGGTTTGCGATGTGAACACCTGCTTCAAGCTCCCGCATGATGCTGGGAATGTCGAGGCCTTCGGGATCGTATATACACGCTGAAACATCGCATATCGAGACGATTTTGAACCCCATTTCGTCGAGGAACCGGGCGGTGAAGGAGCCGACGTTCCCGAACCCCTGTATCGCCACGGACGCTTCAGCCGGGTCGAGGTTCAGCATCCCCACGTCGTTCAAAATCTTGACCGTAAGCTCCGTCGCAATCGCCACCCCATAACCGGTAGTACCCAGCTCATGCGGAATACCGCCGAGCTCACGCGGCTTACCCGTGCAAGCCCTCATGTCACCGACTTCGTGGGCGAAAACAGCCATGTCAAGCTCAGTCGTCCCCATGTCCGTCGCCGCAATATACTGAAGCGGAACATACGGCTTAATCATCTTCGCAAACGACCTCATCCACCTAACCCTGTCAACCTTCGACGGGTCGCCCATGATACCTCCTTTCGCACCACCGAAAGGCAGGCCAGCCAACGCACATTTCCACGTCATCGTCCGGGCCAGACGGAAAACTTCGACAGGCGTAACGGTTTCGGTGAACCTGATTCCACCCTTACCCGGCCCCATCGCCGTATTATCTATGACAAGCACCCCACGCATAGCCGTGTCAGGGTCGTATGCAAAAACAACCTTCTCAGGCCCCCATTCATCAGCTAAACTCCAAACATCAGTCTCCGAAAAACCATTCATCACCATCACACATGCATTCATCAAATTAAGTTTTGCATCAACAAGAAACGCGAAACCACTTCACACGAATAATTAATAAGTGATTGAATATCACAAATCATCATGGTCGCTGACAAATTCTTGACGACAGTCCTCAGGCCCGTCGAAGTGAAAGAAAAAACTCTTTCCCAGCTGTTGGAGGAAATGAAGTTCACGGGTTTTCAAGGCCGGACGCTCGCCCTCGCGGCGGATGTCTGGGCAAAGGCCCTACGAGCGGATGACACAGTCATCATGCTTGGCTACGCCGGCTCGCTCAGCACCACGGGCCAGTGGAAAATCATCAAATGGCTTGTGGAAAAAAGGTTCGTCGACGTCGTGGTTTCAACAGGGGCCAACATCTCGGAAGACCTGATAGCCGCCATGGGTTTCAGCTACTACGTCGGCTCACCATACGTGGACGACGCCATGCTCCGGAAAGCACGGATTTACCGTTTCCACGACGTCTTCGTCCGCGAACAAGACTACGTCAAGATGGAGGAGATGCTCGCCGACTTTATGGCTACGCTTGACGGAAGGCCTCCGATGTCCTCGGCAGAATTTCTCCACATGTTTGGAAAATGGCTTGAACAACGTAAAGTAGACGGAATAGCGACAGCTGCTTACAGGGCGGGCGTCCCCGTCTTCAGCCCAGCCATCGAAGACAGCGGATACGGAGTCGCCTACCTCATCAACAGACACCGCAAACCCGGATACAAACTCATCCTCGACCACTTCAAAGACTACGAACAGCTCGTCCGCATCAAAGGCAGTCACAGAGACAGCGCCGCCGTCTTCATCGGAGGCGGAGTCCCCAAAGACTTCATCCAGCTGTCGGCCGTCGCCGTCGACATCCTTGAAAAAGGCGACCCATACGTTACGAGGCCGCACCGCTACGCCGTCCAGATTACGACGGATAACCCTCATTGGGGAGGTCTGTCGGGAGCAACGCTCGAAGAAGGCAAAAGCTGGGGGAAGGAAACACCGGAAGGCGACGCAGTCCAGTGTTTCTGCGACGCAACAATCGCCCTACCATTCATCGCACACGCCCTCAACGAAAAAATCGAAGAAAGAAAACACAAACCAGACCTCTCATGGGTATTCCGAGACATAACATAGACTGTTCATCCGAATTTTTGATGTGAAGACGGCGTCGTTGGATTTGTTTGTTTTCCGGTTACGACCAGTATGGTTAGGTCTCCTACGTTTGTTCCGGTTGGGCCTGTTTTGATGAGGCCTCCGGCTTGGTGGAAGAAGTTGTAGGCGTCGTTGTTTTCGAGAAATTTTTCGGGTTGGAGGCCCGTGGAATCGGCGATTTGATTTGTTTTTCCGGTGCATAACGCTCCGGCGGCGTCGGTTGGGCCGTCGACTCCGTCTGTTCCCATCGATGCAAAAACGAAGTTTGGGAAATTTTTCAGCAGGATGCAGGTGGCGAGGACGAGTTCTTGGTTTCTTCCGCCTCTGCCTGTTCCCTTCACCGTTACGGTTGTCTCGCCACCGGCGACGATGGCGGCCGGCGGTTTTTGCGGAATATGGTTTCGGTCGATGTCTCTGGCCAGCGATGCGAAAAGCTTAGCAGTTTCACGGGCTTCGCCAACCAGCATACTCGTCAACGCGACGACGCGGTATCTTTTCCCTTTGAGCTCTGCGGCGGCGGCTTTGACCGCGTCTGCGTTTTTTCCCACGATTATGTTGCTGACCCGTGTGAACGCGGGGTCGCCGGGCTTGGGTGTTTCGGCAACGGCTCCGGCCGCTCCGTCTTCAAGCCTCTTGAGGACGTTGGGAGGGGGCTGTATGCGGTATTTCCGGAGGATGTTCAAGGCGTCTTGGTAGGTGGATGGGTCTGGGACGGTTGGGCCCGAGCCTATCACGTCGAGCTGGTCGCCGACCACGTCGGACAGGATCAGCGAAACAGCCCTACATCGAAGGGTTTTCGCCAGCATACCTCCTTTCAGCGACGAAAGATGCTTCCTCACGGTGTTGAGCTCATGTATGGATGCTCCCGCGTTCATCAACGCCTTGGTGACGGCTTTCTTGTCGTCAAGGGTTATGCCATCGGCCGGCGAAGCGGCCAGAGCTGAAGAGCCGCCTGAAATGAGGATTATCGCGAATGATTTTTCGCTGGTTTTTTTGGCGTGTTCGAGGAATGCTTGGCCTGCTTTGACGCTGTCTTCGTCGGGGGTGGGGTGGCCCGCGTGGAAAATTTCGAGGGGAAGTGGCCGCTCGACCCGTGATTCACGTGGAACGGCCACGACCCCTCTGACGGGAACGTCGCCGAGAACGTGGAGGACGGCGGAAGCCATCGGAGCGGCTGCTTTACCGGCGGCGAGAACCAAGAAATCATCGACGGAACCTGTGTCGATTTCGACGCCGTCGACGATGAGCCGCTTTCCACGGCGTCGGAGATGTTTGGCGACCAGCTTGAAGGGCTCGACAGCGGCCAACCCCCGCCGAAGGGCCGACAGCACCGCTTCAACATCCTGTTTCTCGCCGAGTTCACGCAGCCGGTTGACAGTCAACACAGCGGACATCCACTCACACCAATAAAAACATCATATTCAAGCACATACAATTACAACCCTCCCAGCATTCCTTCGTCGCAACGTCTATAACCATCCCATGCATTATTAGTGGTATGGAGAAAATCGGTTTCGGATGCCGCGACTGCGTTCATTTTCTCCCCTTCCACCTCATGACCGAAATCGGAACATGTTCAAACGATTCAAGCCCGTGCCACGGCAGGCTCCGGTACGGCAGCGACCCGGCCTGCAGCTTCTTCGGGCTGGCCAGCGTGAGAACTTCCGGCCTTCCGGGCATCGAATTCTACTGGTGTGCAACATGCAGGGAAGGCCTTCATCGGGAAGAGTTGGTCAACCACGTTGGCCACAGAGTCCACGTCGGAGCTTCGACGACTGACGCGGAATTCAACGTCGAAAGCACCTGCGCAGGCGACTGAGGGCGGCGTCCCCACGCAAAAGCGTCAACGAAACACCTAAAACAGACTACAGCACCGGCATCGTGGATGGATTTCTTTTCACCAGGTTTCTGGGACAGCTTCACGGCTTACGGATATCTGGGGGTTTTCGCCGCCAGCCTTCTCGGCAGCCTCCTCCCCTTCGTCTCGGGCCCGTACATCCCACCCATCATACTTGCCGTAATCGCCGGCAAGCTCGACCCGCTGCCGACGGCGTTTTCAAGCGCGGCGGGCGCCGCCATCGCAAAGCTTGTTTTGTTCCGCTTCTTCAAAAGCGGAAGAATTCTGATAAGCCCCGAAACACAGAAAAGAATCGAGCCGCTGGAAAAACTCGTCGCCAAACACGGCTGGCTCGCCGTGGTCGGAGCGTCCGCAACCCCTCTTCCCGACGACGTCGTCTTCGTCCTCCTCGCGATAGCAAACTACAGCAGCAAACTTTTCCTCCCCACCGTGTTCGCCGGCAAACTCATCATCACCACAGCCGTCTCATACGTCGCGCTCTACTGGGGCAACATCGCCTGCTACATCGTCGAATGCGCCGTCGGCGAAATCAACATCACCCAAACACTACTCATCGCAGTGGCCACGGCGGCAGCCGCCATGGCAGCCGTCTACCTGCTCACACGACTCGACTGGCAGAAAATATTCACAAAAATCGGGCTGAAGACAGAAAACCCATAAACCACAGCCTCATTCACAGCTTCCAGAAAATTCTGTATTCAACTCGCCGTCCGACGAATTCTGCACAAGATTCTCCGTCATGAACGAGCCCTTCACCACTCTACTCCCGAACATCACAAAAAGATCGTTAGGTAGGGCCTGATGCTTGCCCTGTTTTTTCTCGGAAAAGTTTGTCGACGTTATCGAAGACGTGCTTTGCTTTTCGCAAGCTTTCGGATGCCTCTGCTTCGTCGAAGAGCTCGCTGGGGCTTTTTCCCGCTGCTTCGATGCCATACATGCTGGGAGCTCTTTTGATGACGAGCTCGGCTGATATTCGGTCGAATTCTGCTACGAGTGGCTGAAACCATTCGGGAAACCTCTCGCCATGCAGCTTGAGGACGTCTCCGACGTGATGAGTTTTGGGATATTCGATGCCCACCAGCCTGAGACAGGCTTTGAGCGAAAGCTCCACCAGCTCCTGACAATACCTGACCACTTCGGGGTAGTCTCCTCTCGCCAAGGCCGCTTCAGCGTCAACCAGCCTTGACCGAGCTCTTTTGAGGTAGTCGGCGGCCAGCTTCTCCATCTTCATGGCGTCGTGGTTTGGGGGAAGACCCAGTACCATTTTCCATCCATAAGCTGGATTCTCTGTACACCTTCAGCGATCAACCGGCTCCGAAGCATTTCAAGCTTTCCCGCCATGAACCTGTCTTTATCATACATCATGATTGCTTCATGAACCAGGTCGAGATAGAACGGCTGAGATACGTCAACCTCTTCCGCGTTGAGGAGAATCATATCCGGCGTGGGATGGATTCCAAACTCTCTGCTGACGGTGTTTTTCACCGTTTCCCATCCTTCGACCATGTTCAGGACGAGCCGGACTCTGTCGCCGTAGCGCTGCGGCATGCCGTCGGCCACGACCAATAGGTCCAAGTCGCTGTTTTCAACCGCTTTTCCCCGGGCGACTGAGCCGAACAGAACCACTGCCTTGAGTTTCTCGCCGAACCCTTCCCAAAGCCTGGCCAAAACAAACTCCAGCAGAGGCAGGTAAGCTTTCTGCACCACCCTACTCCGCCAACCATACATGACATCAGTCAGCACCGCAAGAGGATGAACAACCCTATATTCACCCCGTCCCACCCTTTCAACCCATCCAAGCTTCACAAGCCTCGACAGAACAACCCTAGGGCTCTGGACACCGACAGCCGCAGCATCCGAAGAAGTAAAAACCCCCGTCCAGAAGCGGCTCAGCAGCAGGCCGTACTGCCAACCCAGCCAAGAAGGCACCCAATCAGCCACAATAACCAAATAGCTTACAAAACATATAAGCGTAACATCGGCCACAGACAACAAACAACTGAGCAGCGCCTCACGGCATCAAAGCCGTGCAG
>JANWZT010000057.1 GCA_025054515.1 Candidatus Caldarchaeum sp. | reverse complement strand
TCGAAGGAAGGCATCTCCAGCTCTTTGATGAACCCGCCTTCAATCGTTACGAAAGGCCGGTGAATGGTGTGGTTGAGGAGGTCGCTCACGTCTATGAAACCAATCTTCGCGGCGTTCTCCGACTCCCGTAAATATGCGAGAGAAAGGGTCGAAACGTTGCCCGCGTCGGCCCAGCCGCCGAAACCCAGGACAGTCAAAGGCTGCTTCAACGTAGGCTTTTCAAAAAGCTTCAGCCTATCCAAACCATTCTAAGCTGGACGAGGGGAAGCTATAAAGTCTCATCCACATCTATTCCGATACCGCCCGTAACGACCGAAACAGTCAAAAGATAGACGACAAATTGGTGTTCGATTTGATCGATGTCGGTTTTTCGTCTTTTGCGGATGCTGTGCCTGTGTTGACGGCTGTTTTCGCTGTCTTGTTGCTGTTTGCCGGGAGGAAAATCGCGAAGGCGGCCGTTTTCTTGGCCGCTGGAGCCGTGACGGCGGTTTTCGCCGCAGATTTTCTCAGCCCCTATTTCGGGGATGTTCTGGTTTTGTTGGCGGCTTTGGCGGGGTTTGTTGTGGGTGGTTTGATTGGTTTGTTTTTCCTTAAGGTGGGAGTGGGCCTCGCCGTCGGGCTTCTCGGCTTTTCCGTGGCAAGCGTCTTCGGTGTGGAGATGTGGTTGGCGGCGGTCGCCGGGTTGGCTTTCTTCATAGTAGGGGTGATTTTAGCGGATAAAGTGCTGGCCTTGGCGACGGTGTTCCTCGGTGGACTTCTTCTCTTCCAGTCGATGACGGCGATGGGTCTTCCCCTTCTTCTCACGGCCCCGGCTATTTTGGTGCTCGCGGTCGCGGGAATCTACGTACAGACGCGAAAGCGGTAGCTCCCTAACCCATCGGCGACACGACTAACCTTTTTCCGGTTTCCTCCGCAGCATCGCTACCAAGCTCAGAAGGGCTATGAAGACCAGCGCCACGCCCAAGGCCAGAATCGGGTTGATGTACGGCGACGCGACGATGCCCAACCCCGCGGCAACGGCTACTCCACCCCACAAAACATAGTAAACCTTCTCTTTCACGGAAAACGAATATCCCACGGTGTAGGCACCGAAAAGAATCAGCAACACGCCCGCCGCAGTCTGAATTTCCAGCCTCGCCAACCCTGAGCCGGCTACTATCAGCAGCAGCCCAGCGGTCAGAACGATTACCAGAAGAGCACCGGAACCGTAGCCGATCAACTTAGTTTTGCTCCGCATTCGGGGCAGAATTTTGAGCCCTGCGGGACGTCGTGGCCGTTGGGGCATTTGGCCTGCGGCGGCGTCATGGGTTTGCCGCAGCTGGAGCAGAATTTGGCGCCCTGTTGGTTCTGGCCGCCGCAGTGGGGGCAGACCACCAGCACGGTCGGTTGCTGCTGTGGAGGCTGCTGGAAAAGAGGCGGGATGATCGCTATTCCGGCCCCGACCGCCGCTCCCTGACTTTGGGAAAGGGCTTCCGCGGTCTTGGTGATGGTCTGCATCCTCAGAACTTCGGCGGCTGAAACCCCTTGCCTCAAATAGAAGATTCTGTCCCGCCATTCGGGTGTCGTGTCGAGGCCTTCGAATTTGACGTCGATCAACTCGAGTCCGATGCGTCCGAAGGCTTGTCCGACCGCGTTCCGTGCGAGGTAGCTGGTTTCGTCGAGCTTGCCGTAGACATCGACGATGCCGTGCTGGCTGAGTTCGTCGATGAGTGATTCGTTGAAGTAGGCTCTCAGGAATTCCTGCAGCTGGTCCGTGCCGTAGGCCGACTGCGAGCCCACAACTTCTTGAACGAATAGGTTGGGGTCGGAGACCCTGAACCAGAAGCTGCCGAAGAACTTCAGCGGCGCCAGCTCACGGGTCTGGCCTTGGGCGCCGAACTTTCCCTGAAACTGTTTCAACGAAACAAAGACCACAGTGGCCTTGAACGGAACTTTGTCAAAGCCCGCAACCCGCGAAAGAATTTTCGTCAACAGGGGAAGGTTCGCGGTCGTCAACACGTGCCGTCCGGCCCTGAAAACATCGTAGGCCTTCCCATCCCGGAAAAACACGGCGGCCTGTGTCTCCTCCACGATGAGGTTGCTTCCCCATTCTATTTCGTCGACGGGATAACGCCAGACGATGTCCGCGTCTCTGGCCCCAACCCACTGGATAACCTTCGGCATCAGCGGCCCACCTCAACGAGCCCCTTCAAAATCTGCGTCCTTTCGTCCACGAGTCTGTCGAACTCGTTCAACGCCGTCTGAATCTGGTTGAGCTTGGTTTTCCATTCGCTGGACGCTGGCTCGGCCGTCATCAATTCGGACGCAAACGTTTTCAGTGAGTCGGCTTTCTGCAGCAGGGCCAGGTCGTGTCTTATCACCGCGTCGAGCTTGTCTTCTCGAACTTTCACCGCGTCGAACAACCCAGCGTATCCTGCGACAGCCTTGTCAATCCGCTGCGTAATCCGGTCGAATGATGTCCGGACGTTTTCGAAAGCAAATTTGGCGTCGGCTTCGTAGGCGAGTTTTCTCGCGGCCGACGGGCTGAGGGGAGAGTTGAGAAAAGCTTTAGCTTCGGAGAGAACGGAGCTGATTTTCCGTCGGATGAGGATGTCGGTTTCCCTCCTCAACTCTTTCTCCTTATACCCCCGGTAACCCGGAACATAGGTAGAAATTTTCTCGAGAAGCCCCATTTCGCTCTTTAACCTTTCCACATCCATGTTGCCATATCGGGTAGCCGCCATCATATATGAATTGCTTAGTTCTATTTTGCTGGAAACGTTTTCCGGGCGATGTCGGCGAGCTGTTTTGTAAGCTCGTCTCCGCTCGAATAAGTTTCCGCCGCCTTCGTGGGTGAAAGGCCTCTCCATGCATAAACGACGGCGGCCGCGATGAAGCCGGTGAGAGAAGTTGCTGCGGGTAGCCATCCAAACGTCCACAGCAACCCCGCCGACGCAAACCCCGCCAAAGCATGGACTGCGGAGACGGCCATGTAGGCGGTTTTTTCGACGATGTCGGGAGGATAGGTCGCGGATATCACCCTACTGGATGACGCGTCGATGAACGCTTGGTACTTCTTTCCCTTAAATTCGTAGACGACGTTCCAGACCGGGATGTAGACGAGCGAGATTTCTCCGACAACGATTTCGTCGTTCCGGCTGTTGACCTGCACCACTTCCTGCATGATGAGTCTGGAAAGTTCGCCGCGGGCAATCTGTTCGGCAGTTTGTCTGGCTTCTTCCCGTGTGACGGTTGCGCCGTGGAGTATGCCGCCGTATCTTTCGACGTATTCGTGGCTGAAAAATTTCCGGGCCCTTGAAACCGCCGCTATCTGGCCGGGAACCGCTATCTCCTTCGAAGCTGGCAGAGCGACTTCGAAGAACCTGTCGAAGCTGCCTGACTCCTGTTTAAGGACGGTTCTGATGTTTCGGAAGCCTCTGCCTTCGGGCTGCGAATATTCTGCGTCCTCGCCTACACCCGAAAACGCTGTCCGGGCCTTGACCGATGAAACCCAGAAGGGATAGAAATGGAGCTTCACGTCTTTGAGCGTCAAGTTGAGGGGAAGAGATTCTTCGTATCCCGTCTGCTTTTTGACCCAGAGGAGAAAATTTTCGATGGCCCTGCTGCTATCAAAATAAACCGAAACGATGTACCTGCTTTCTTCTTCGAATGTTCTGAAGGTGAAGCTGCAATATCTGCATCTTACGGCGACGTCTCCTTCCTTGACTTGGCTGGGAGCGCCGCAGTTGGGACACTGGTAAACATGCGACATCTTCGCCTCACCTCATGACCATCAAGTCTGATTCTTCGACTGTCTTTGTGATTTTCTGCACAGCGGTCGCGGCGATGGAGCCGGCGACACCCGCCAAGGCCGCCGTAATCGGAGGGGCTGCGACGATGGCGAGCTGTAGTTCTGATGGGAGGTCTGTGCCGATGAGGGGTTGGAGGACGACGGCGGCGACGGCGAGGCCGAGGACTACGGCGGCTGTCGCAACAGCCCGAAGAAGTCTCGCACCCATCGTGATGGGTAATTCGGCTTTGAGCACCTTGGCAGATTCTTTGGCCGCGTCCATGCAGAGCCGGTAGGATTTTCCACGCGATTCATACCGTGCTTCGACGACAGGATAGAGAAGAAGACGGGCTGAAACGGGCCTTGTCTCGGTGTAGCAGTCGAAGACCTTGGTAGTCATTTTTTCGACGCGTTTTCGATGTTCTTCCGCGACCCGGTTTTCCGCGGCCTCCACCGCTTCTTCGCGGGACATTTCCGACCCGAGAACCTCCCATCCTTTGGTCAGCGATGGCTGGAGTTTTACCGCTTGACCCTGTTTTTGAAGAACCGCTGTTTTTATTGTTCCGAGGCCGAAGACCGTTTCAAACTTTCTTCCGTAAACCACTGTGAGGATTTTTTCTTCGAAACGGCCTTTGACGGGGACGTAGAGGGTGTAGGTGGTTGTTCTTGACGCGTTTCCGACGCGTGTGGTTTTCGACCGCGTCTCCGTCCGGTATCCGTTGTAGGTGGTGAGGGCTTCGAGCTCGACGGCCCAGAACGGAATCATCAAAAACTTGGCTTCACGGACTGAAGTCGTTTCACCAGCTTTGTCCCTTACAAACGACTCCAACCGACTGCGGAGGAACCCGAGGTCCTCCGGAACGACCGTTGACAAGCCTTCTTCGACGACGGATGCCCAGCCGCAATAACTGCATACGACGACCACAGCGAAAGCGGTCGCGTCGACAGCTGCACCACAGTTGCCGCAGCGGAATTCCTGTTCGGTCAAAACCGTGCAAGTTCGTGATTCGGGCGGTATTTATCCGTAAAAAAAGAACATCTTGTTTGTCGTCATGTTTATTTGTTTGCGAGATTGTGCGAATTTGTGAAGGTTGGTGTCATCGCTCCGATGGGGACGGCTCCGCCTGTTTTGTCGGAGTTTGTTGATTTTTTGGAGCGGAGCGAAAAAGTTTGGAAGGTTGTGGTTTTGGCGACGAGGGAAAAGATGGTTTTGCACAGTGCTGTTTTGGCCTCTGTCGCCGTTCGGCATCGTTTTCCGCACGTCGACGTTAAAGTTGTTGAACTGCCTTTAGTGGACATTACTTCAGAGGAGGAGAATTATGTTTTCATGGAGTTTGCGGCGAAGGAGGTCGCGCGGCTTCGGCGTGTCGTCGACCGGCTTTATCTCTGTGTGGCGGGTGGGCGGAAGGAGATGGTTGCTTCGATGGTTTTGATGGCTCAGCTGGCAAACGTTGACGCCGCCTATCACGTGGTTTCGACGGATGTCAAATCCCTCAACGTGGCTTTGGAGCGTATTCGGAAAGAAATCGATGATTTGGCGGCGAGCCCATCCCCCGAAGACTACTATCGCTCTCACCTTGATATTTTCGAGCCCGTGATGTTTCCGCCTTCATCCAGTTTTCACGTTGTCGCGGTGCCGGTTTTGCCGTATCCGCCGGATGCTTTGAGGAAGCTGGTAACCGTTTTTGCGCAGAATTCTGTCCCGAGAAGCGGAACGGGATTCGACGAAGAATTTCTCAGCCGGCTGCGCGCGGCGGGATTCATCAGCTTGACCCGAGATAAAATCATCGTCACCGACGGAGGGAGAAAATTCCATCAATCCGTCCTTAGACATCTGACATAGCAGACTTACCCGCAGCCTCGCCCGCTTCTAATACCACCTTCGCGGGCAATTCGTTCTTCAGCGGCGTCAATCACCTTGACGACCTCCCCATTTCAAATCCCTCTCGCGGGATTAGTGCACCTGATTTTATTGTTTTTTGGGGTTTTGCGACGTTTTGCCGCTAGTAAGTTTCGACTTCTTTTTTGTGGTTCTATTTATAGCTCTACCCGGGTTGCGTCGGGACATCCCGCTCACACATTCGGTCATGCCAAACGCCTAAATCAATTGACTACCACTCTATACCGTGGGTTCAGCAGTCACCGCCGTCCAAGTAATCGGAAACCACGAAACATACAAACAAGCCCTCTTTACCATCGACGGCGAACAATTCCCAGCACCCCTCTGCAGCTTGGCCATCGCCAAAAAAACTGGTGGAAAAGCTTTGTTCATCGTCCCCGAAAGCATCGCCACAGTCTTCGCCCAAACACCCGAAGAATGCATGCGCATGCTCCAAAACACCGACCTGATAGAAGAAAAAATCAGAAACAAACTACGTGCCGGGGACGTAGAATTCGAGATCCAAATCTTCCCCAGCACCGGAACTTGGCAGGGAAAAACGGTGACAGCTGAATTCAAAGGCGGGTTCGAAAACATCGAAGCAGCTTTCTTCCTCCTTTTCATCGACCTCATCAAACAAGGCCGTCAAATCTACTTCGACGTATCCAGCGGCCTCAACGTTTACCCGGCGGCCGGAATAAGAGCTCTCTACAACGCGGCAACCCATCAAATCCTCACAAACTTCGACCAACACATCAAAAAAACCAAAACAGCACCACAACATCACCTCGTCTTCTACCCACAAGTCAACAAAGAAAACCAAGAAATCAAACCGACCATACAACCAGTCGAAGCGAAAATACTCAAAGACTTCCCACTCCCACGCGAAGAAATCGAAAAAATTTCAAGGACTCTATACAACTACATCAATCGACACAGCAACCAAGCCCAAAGCATCGTCATGGAAGGATTCCGCGCCTTCAACTGCCTAACCCTCAACACACCACTACCGCTTTTCTTCAACGACATCATACGCTTCATCGAAGAAACAGAGATTTCGCAAATCGAAAATGAACTGCAGACGGCCGTTAGTAGGGCGGCGACAGAACCCGAAAGCCCACCAGAGGGGGACAGCATAGTCAGGGTGATGAGGAAGCCTCTGAAGGACTTTCGGTATCTGAGAAACGTCCTCGGCGCTCTGGCTTTGACAAAAGCTTTGATGCGGCTGATAAAGGAGTTCCGGAACACCGTGACAGAGACAGGCGTCTCCCTCGCAAAGCTCGAAGAATTTTTCCTCCAAAACATCTACAGAGACGGAGGAGTCGACGGATGGTTCACGCTGAACAAAGAACTGCTCACGAACGAAATCAAAACCATTCAGCAGAAGGCCCAAGGTCTCCCGAGAAATCAACCACAGATGTTGACAACTATTTCCGGCTTGGGAGGTTCAGGAGACCACCGGAGAAACTTTTTCGCCCACAGCGGGTTTCTCGCCGACATCACCCAAGTCACAAAAGACGACAACGATAATCTACATTTGAAATACAGTTTTCGAACCTCGTCCGTAAGGTGTGAAACAATCCGAAAATGGATCAGTCTTATGCCTTGACCATTCGCTATGGTTTACCACAAAGATATATATTTTAGCTGTAAATAAGTAGTGTTATGTCGGAGAATAAATCTTCGAGAAGAGGATTTCTTTCCGCTGTCGCTGCTGGTGTTGCAGGCGCTATTATAGGTGCTGGCGTCGGCTGGTCGGCCAGGACGCCGGAAACACGCGAAATAACCCGCGTGGCTACGGTAACTGTCCCGGGGGCCGGTGAAAGAACCGTTACGGTGACTCAGCCGGGGCCGGGAACTACCGTCACAGTAACAAACACCGTGACGCGGGAAGTCACGGCCGTTAGAAGGCTTCCGCGGGACACGGTGAAGATAGGCATCCTCGGCATCAGGAGCGGCCCGTGGGCTACATACGGAACCTTTATCGAACAGGGCGCGCGTATGGCGGTCGATGAAATCAACGCGGCGGGCGGGATTTTGG
>JANWZT010000056.1:2014-7761 GCA_025054515.1 Candidatus Caldarchaeum sp. | reverse complement strand
TTTGGATTATGGTTCTGCGTTTCATCTCGTTATAACGGCGTTATGATGGGCATATATAAGCTCTACGTCGTGAAAACATCCTTTCACGGTGTTAAACAACAGACATATAACGCCGTTAAACAGCAACCAAAGCAAGTTGAAAGCGACCAAAACAGAAGAGCTCATACCCCTGCTGCGGTCGATGGTCGCCAACGAACTGGTCAAAACATTTGGGTTGAAGAAAGCTGAAACAGCGCGGACGCTGTCGGTGACACCGCAAGCCGTAACACAGTATCTGAAAGGAGTTCGGGCTTTGCCGAAAAAAGGGATTCTGGCCGAGCCGCGGATACGGGAGATGGTGCGAGAATTTGCGGGGAAAATCGCGTTCAGAAAAAAACCGATGGCGGAAACGGAGCTTCTCGACCTCGCGTATGAAGTGTTGGTAATAGCGGGTAGGTCGGGTGGCGGAGGGAGGCCGACATCGGAGGAGGCGAAGGCCCATGCGTTGCGGATTTTACGAAATCGGATGGCCGCTGAACACGAGGCCGCCGAAATTTTCCTATCTGAGGCGATAAAAGCAAAAGATGATATGGTGCGTCTGCTTTTTCGGCAGATCGCGTCCGACAGCATTCGTCACGCGGACATCGTCCAAGCAACCATATCCGCCGTCGAAAAGGACCTCAGCGACGGTGACCTGCCCGACCCGGAACGGCTTCACCAGCTGCAGCAGCATGAGGAGAAAAGCCATTCCCAGGGGTTTGATGAGGTGAAGCAGCTGCTGAGAAATAACGTCGTCAAAATCCTGCTCGAATCCATAGAAGCCGACGAAGCTAAACACGACGTCATCATCGGAAAGCTTGCGGAGCTCGCCGTCCAGAAAAGGTCATCTTCCTGACGATGGATATGGCGAAGAATAGGGCGGTCGCGGTTAATGCGATGGTTCCGCCCGAGCTGACGGCGAAGTAGAACGATAGGTAGAGGCCGACGATGGCCGATGTTACGCCAACGGCTATCGATATGAGGAACATCTGCCGGAGGTTCTTCGCGACAAGCTGACCTGCGGCTCCGGGAGTGATTAGAAGGGCTATGATAAGTATGATGCCGACCGTCTGTAGAGCCGCTATCACGGCCAGCGATATCATCAGCATCAAGACGAGATGTAGTGTTGACGAAGGCAAGCCTACGACGTATGCGAAGATGGGGTCGAAAGTGTATGCGACGATTTCCTTGAGTAAGGCGGCGAAAAATGCTATGACCGCAGCTGATAGGAGGACTGTGGTGAGGAAGTCCTCGTAGGAGACTGCGAGAACGTTGCCGAATAGGATGTGGAAGATGTCGACGGCGGGCCTGAATTTGCTGATGATTACGAGGCCGAGGGCGAATGTTCCCGTGAGGACGATTCCAATCGCTGTATCGTTTCGCACACGTGTTTTGGATTCGACGATCCCGACGAGAAGAGAAGCTGTTATTCCCGCGACAGCTCCTCCCAACGTAAGCGGCAAATTCAGGGCTGCGGCGGCGGCGAGGCCGGGTAAAACTGAATGCGAGATCGCGTCTCCGAGGAGTGACCAGCCGCGGAGGACGACGATGACGCTTAGCGTTGAAGCGACGATGCCCACGGTGACGGCCGTCAGCAAGGCCATCCGCATGAATTCGTAGCCGAAAGGCTCCAGCAGAATTTGGATTAACTCCATCCCGCAACCCTCCTTACGTCGGCGAAATGCATGGCAACCCGATCACTTCCATAGGCCGCTGAAAGGTTTTCAGATGTCAACACTTTTTCAGGTGGCCCGAAAGCTACCACTCTGTTGCGGAGAAGAAGGATGTTTTCGAAAAGCTCGAAGGTCGAGCTGAGGTCGTGGGTGCTCATCACTATCGTCTTCCCCTCTTGTTTGAGTTCGTGTAGTAGGATGAGCAGCTTATCTTCGGATTCGGCGTCGATTCCTTTCAAAGGCTCGTCCAGGAGATAGAGCTCAGCTTCCTGGGCGATGGCCCTCGCGAGAAACACCCTCTGCTGCTGCCCACCCGAAAGCTCCGAAATCTTCCTATCCATCAGCGAGGTCAACCCCGTTCTTTCCAACGCCTTCAAAACTTTTTCATCGTTTTTCCCGACAGTCTTGAGGTAGCCCACGGCTTTGAAGCGGCCCATGGCAACCACGTCCCAGACGGTTAGAGGATAGTCCCAGTAAACATCCTCCCTCTGCGGCACGTAGGCAATTCTTCCACGGGCCTTTTCCACGGTGTCGCCGAGCACCGTCACGCGACCCCGGAAAGGTTTCACCAGCCCCACGGCGGCCTTCAACAAGCTGCTCTTCCCCGCTCCGTTGGGACCGACCACGGCCGTCATCGATCCATGCGAAACAGAGAAAGACACATCTTCCAACGCCACGACTCGTTCATAGACAACGGTTAGGTTTTCAGCCCGAAGGCCTTCGGTCAACAACCACCCATCAGCTCCCTAACCATAGTTTCAACATTTTTCCGCATCATCCCGATGTATGTTTCCGCGCCCGTTCCATCAGCGCCCAACCCATCCGCGTAAAGAACCCCGGCAAGACGACCCCCCGCCTCACGTATCAGCGTAAGCATCATACGGTTGCTCAAAGTCGCTTCAACGAAATAAACGCAGACACCCAGCTGCTTCACCCTGTTAATCGCGTAGACAACGTCTGCAGGAGATGGCTCAATCTCGGTTACCATGGAGTAGAAATATGCTCCGACCTGAAAGCCATAGGTCCTCGAAAAATACTGGAACGCGTTTTCTTGGGTGACCAACACTCTTTTTTCGACGGGGATTTTAGCGGTTTCAACCGTTATCCATTCGTGGAGTTTCGCGAGTTGGTCGATGTAAGCCGCTGCGCTGGCTATGTATTTCTCTCTATTTGCGGGGTCGTGTCGGATGAATGTGTCCCGGATGTTTTCGACGTATTTTACCGCAAGCAACACGTCCATCCACATATGCGGGTCTTCGCGGCCGGCGTAAGGCCCGTCGGGAATCTTGATCACGTAGGGCTCCAAGCCTTCCGTAACCCTGACCAGCTTTCCCGCGTTCTGGCCACGGAGTAATTTGACGACCCATGCATCGAGGTTGAAGCCGTTGTAGAAAATCAGCGATGCCTTGATCGCTTTAGCCATGTCGAACGGTGTCGGCTCATAGATGTGGGGGTTTACGCCAGGCTCCACGAGACATTCGACGTTCCAAAGATCGCCGGCCACGCTACGGACAAAGTCGCAGATGATGGAAGTCGTCGCCATGACCATTCTTTCGGAGCTCGACGGCGGAGTACTACGGGGCGCGGCCGGGATGAACAGTATGAGCAAGATTGAAACCGCTAATAAGGGCTTGGATATGCCTGAAATCATCGTATTCCGAATTTTTTTAGCCATGGCTAAATTTAGCCTTATCTCAAAAATATGGGAAGCCCTTAATAAATCCACCAACAAATCAGAAAACCGAAGCACAAATTGAGCACAATCACAAAATACGTAATAGAGGGCCGGATAGAAGTCGACGGCCCAGTTGACAAAAACGACGTAGTCGGCGCCGTATTCGGCCAGACAGAAGGAATATTCAGCTCCGACCTCGACCTCCGCGAGCTCCAGAAAACAGGGCGCATCGGCAGAATAGAAATCAACGTCAACACGCAGGGCAACAGAGCCATCGGAAAAATCGTGGTTCCGACAAGCCTCGACAAATACACCACTTCGCTGATAGCTGCGATGATCGAATCCATCGATCGCGTCGGACCCTACCAAGCACGGGTTGTCATCGAAAAAATAGAGGACACGAGGCTGGAAAAGCGAAAACGCATTGTCGAAAGAGCGAAAGAAATTCTAGCGGCATGGGAAAAGCAGAAGGTTCCGGATGATGACCTCATTCTCCGAGAGCTGGAGGAGGCCATTGTCAAAACCAAGGTCGTCGAATACGGGCCTGAAAAGCTTCCGGCAGGCCCTGAAGTCGACAGCGCTGACGAACTCATCATCGTTGAAGGAAGAGCGGATGTCATCAATCTGTTAAAGTATGGTTACAAGAACACAATCGCGGTTGACGGGGTGAAGATTCCGAGGAGCATCGCCGGTCTAACGAAGAAGAAGAAGCGAGTGGTCGCCTTTCTTGACGGGGATAGGGGAGGTGACTTGATTTTGCAGGAGCTTCTGCAGAGCTGCAAAATCGACGCGGTCGCGAGGGCGCCGTACGGGAAGGAAGTTGAGCAGCTTACAGCCAAAGAAATACACGAAGCGCTGGAACACACAGTTCATCCAGAAGAAGCTCTGAAAGCGAGGGAGCAAGCCGCCGCGGCGACGGAGAGGAAGACGGTCCCAGCGGATTTGAAGAACTACGTCAAACAAGTCGACGGAACGCTTTCAGCCGTGATCCTCGACGCCGAGCTGAAGGAGATTCAGCGTCTGCCGGTCAGCGAGTTGGTGATGAAGGTTGCTGAGGAGAAGTCAGCTCGATACGTGGTTTTCGACGGCGTGGTTACTCAGAGGCTCGTGGACATCGTTTCGTCTCTGGGTGATGAAGTCGTCCTCGTCGGGGCAAGGGTCGGAGAAATCCAGAACAAGCCACCCAACGTATACATCTACACCGCCAACGAACTAATCAACGCCTGATTCACCAAAGCATCCATACGAAGATCTCGTCGCCTGCTTTTGCATAAATCGGAATAGGTCCGTTCTTTACACCACCCATCCCCGGTGAACCGGCCGGCATTCCCGGAACGGCTATGCCGTCGACCGCGGGCTTTTCAGACAAAAGTTTTGCGATAGCCTCTACCGGGACATGGCCCTCGACGAAGTAGGGACCCATTTCAGCCGAATGACAACTGTGAAGCTGCTCCGGCACACCTAACCTTGTCCTGACTTTCTCCAGCTCGGCTGCTTTGACGACGACCGTTTGGAAAGCAATCCCTTTACTTCGCAAATATCTTTCATAATCTCTGCAGCATGGACGGTTTTCGTCCCTGTAGATTTTGAGCGGCCTCTCCCGCATCAAAACACACCGCCTCATCGCTTCACCGAGGCGGATAGAAACTGTGGAACTCGAGCCAAGGGATAGAACAAACCTCGTCAAACTAAAAAACATACTAAAGCAGCTGAACGTCTACATGTTTTTCAGGAGCGACGGCTCGACCGCGTAACGGAGGAACGCGGCCACGCCGCCCAAGCTCATCAGCTTCTCCGACGCCTCGTTTCCCATAGAGATCACACGGACGACCACACCCGCAGATTCTGCTTTATCAAGCATCGAAGAGATTTCGGAGTTTTCCAGGTTGTTCCAGAGAAAATCTTCAGCTATCAATAGTTTTTCGACGGCGTTCATCTTTAACGCGTTCAAGCATTCCCTGAGCCCTACCGCGGCCCTCGAAGGCTCCAAGGCAATCAGTTTCATCAATTCCTCAACATCTTCGACGTCCGCGACTGTTTTCACGACTTCCCTCAACTCCTTCAATTCACCGCCCCGCAGCAGCTCCGAAACACCGGCGGCGTCGGTGGCAGAAACATACCCCGTCTTCTTCGTGCGATGGTGAACATCGGGCTTTTCCCGTCTGATGTAGGCCATGAACTCGTCGACGAGCATGGAAGGCCCGAATACGTAGATGTCTGCTTTGTCATCGATTTTGGCCAGCGTTTCGCCGTAGGCTTTTTTGACGGCTTTGGCCCGCTCCTCGGGTTCGCGTTTTCCTTCGGTGAACGTTTTCCGGTAGACCTGTTTCATTCCCTGCGGCCCCGCCGTATAAACCGCTACGCTTTCGTCGTCGACCAGT
>JANWZT010000056.1:0-2004 GCA_025054515.1 Candidatus Caldarchaeum sp. | reverse complement strand
TTGCCATGGCTTCGAGTCGTGCGTAGTTTTTCCGGCTTTCGACGGTGATTTCGTCGCCTACGCCGAGATGGATGCTGTGATGTTTGCCTACGAGGCCGAGCTCCCTGCTTTCGTAGCGGATGACGCCGTGCAAGTCGACGCGTTTAACCATGGGGTCGAGCCGCTTCTCCAGCAACTCTATCCCCAGCTCAACGGTCACTCGAACGCTGTCGACGCTTCCATCCCGTCTCTCCTTCTTCAGCTCACGACTGGTAACAGCATAAACCAAGTCACCAACAGAGACCACGCGGAAAATATTCAGCAAATCCAAAGTCGACTCAGGAACAAGAGACACCAGCCGCTTCAACGGACTAACCTTTAAAACCCTCAAAAGACAGCTAACTCCTCAGATTTGGACAACCATAAGTAGGTAAATCAACCATCGCCACCTTTTCGTATAGCGCCAAACTTCCTCAAGACATTCCCAAAAAACACATATATGTATCGCCTTTTGTGATGATCCGTGAATAAATCTCTAACAGCCTTAGTCCTCATTGTTTTGGCGGTAGGGTTGTTTTTGGCGATAGGATTCACACCGCTTCAGCAACTTCTGGGTTTGAGGACATCTGTGTTGACCACCGATACATATCCGCCTGAAACAAGAACAACACCAACAGCTACCATAACTACCCCCACTCCGACTCCTACGCCTACCGCAACCACACCTACTACCCGAACAGCCACTACTCCACAAACAACACCTACGACCACGCCTACTACAACCCCCACACAAACCACCATCATGACTACTGCTACCACAACTCCTACGACCCCAACCACAGTAACCACCCCTCAGACACCCATTCCGGCCACGCTGGTAAACCCCAAAGTAATCTACTTCACGCAATCTTGGGAAGGCCCCAGCGGCATCTATGCATATGATTATGAGACCGGCCGCTTGGGGAAGTTGGTCGAATTTCCGCGACAGACAGCATGCTTCGATTTCGACCCGAGGCAACGGGAGAAAATCTACCACGTGGAGGCCAACAGTAGGGATGTTAGGTTGTTCGTGCTTGGTTTAGGAGATCAAGGGGTTATTTTCAGGCATAGCACGTGGGTTAGGTGCGTAAGGGTTGGGTTGGACGGCTCGTTATACTTCAGCGAGGCGACGGGAGCTGGTGGAGATGGGAAAATCTACAGAATAGCTGGAGAGAGAGCCGAGCTTTTCTACGAGGTGAAGCTAACGCAAATGCATGGCTTTTGGGCTGGACATTTCGACTTTGACGAACGGGGAACCCTCTACCTCTCAAACGGAAATAGTGTACCCTCAAACGTATACGTGGTGGAAAACCAGGTTCCAAGGATAATTACTGCGTTCGATAACTCAGTCGTTGGAATACGATACGTTGAGCAAATCACCGTCAGAGCTGAAGGAACCACAGTTAACGTAGCTAAGGGCCTGTTCTTCACCGACAATTCATCGTCGCTGTATCTTTTTGACTTGAACTCTGGTAAAGCCTACAAAATCTACGAAAACACGTCTTTCAACTGGCTTTCGGACGTAGGCCTCCGATAACAACCCTATTATTTATTCCTGTTATGCCGTCTTAGGTGCCGGGGGTGGGATTCGAACCCACGACAACGGGATTATGAGCCCCGCACTCTGAGCCAGGCTGAGTTACCCCGGCTTCCCAGCCTATCGGATGTGGGTTTTTACTTAAATGCTTTGTTTCGCTGTCTTGAAATGGTGTTTGGGTGTTGGAAGGGGTTGTGGTCAAGCTTTTCCGCTACCCCGTCAAGTCTCTGGGCGGCGAGGAATTGGTCTCTGCTGACGTTTCGCTGGACGGCTTTGTGGGCGACAGGCTCTACGCAGTCGTCGACGCCGCAACAGGGTTGGCTCTGTCAGCAAAGAGGGAGCCTCGTCTGCTGGGTGTTTCGGCGAGCCTGTCCGACGGAGAGCTTTCAATCACGCTTCCCGACGGAGCTGTTTACAGCGGCGAGGAATGCGGCAGGGCCCTGTCAACC
>JANWZT010000055.1 GCA_025054515.1 Candidatus Caldarchaeum sp. | reverse complement strand
AATTCCCTCTCGCGGGATCAGTGATAGTCTCCAGCCACATACCCAACCGCAAGGTTGGCTTTCAATTCCCTCTCGCGGGATCAGTGCGCTTGATTTTGCTGTTTTTTGGGGTTTTGCGGCGTTTTGGCTGCCGCTTTGTTCAGGCGTTAAATGTTTTGGGGTTCTATTTATACCTTTGTCCGGGGTGGCGGATGACCCCAGCAAACCCTGCTGTACCAGCATCCACCGCATCTGTCGAGACTCCGGTTCGCCGGCCGCCTCTCTTCCTCGACCATCTTCCGCAAAGCCTTCACCCCACGCACAACCAGCCTCCGCAACCCATCCGAAAAAACCACGACATGCTTGCTTCTGTCCTCGCCGTAGAAAAGAACACCACGCTTCACAACACAGCCGAAAACATCTTCCACCAACATCCCGTAAGCCGTCAGCTGAACCACGTCCTTGAGAAGAGGCCTCGCTGAAGAAGACGACGAATGCTTCAGCTCACAGGGAATCAACTCCCCGTGAACACCATAAACCAAGGCATCCAAAACACCCGCAATCCCAAGCCTCCGACTCGCGAGACGAACATCCGTCACCACCTTCTCCACCCTAATCCCCCTCGGAAGATACTGCGCGTTAAACCGAAGATGCTTTTCACGGCCGTAAACCATGCTTTCGGTCTCCGGCTCAAACACGTGCAAAACCAAGTTGATGTAGGGAATCTGCTCACAGAAGTAAAAATTCCGCAGACAGGATACGGGGAAAAACTCGTCATCATCGGTCAAACCAGAAACCCGCCCGCCACCTCTCCGTCGTCGACGAACTGACGACCCACTACAACCCGCATCCGGTAAGAAGCAGGCGTAAGAGGATAAATCTGAACATTATCAGTCTCCGGGTCGATAATCCTCCTCGAAACGTTTTTGACATCGCTTATCAACGCCATGCTACAGGGCCCCACGAACGCGCTCCTCTGAACTCGGGTCAGCCCAAGCCTCTTCAAAGCAACCGCCAGCTCAAGCCTCCGGCCATCATCCGAAACATCGTAAATCACCAAAATATGCGTCGGCTGCGTCGACATCTTTCACCACCTAACCCGAAAACCTTCATAACGTTCAACGGCACCACGGAGAAAAGAAGCCAGACGCCGCGCCTGCTCAACAACAGCCCTTTCAAGCAGCCTTTCATTCCGCTCCAACGCTTTAGACACCGCAGCCACCACATTCCTTTCAAGCAGCTTATCATCCAGCAAAGACTGAGGCTTTTCGATGGCGAGGGAGATCAAGGGCCTGTCGACGGCGACGGGCCTGAACTCCTCCATCAAATCGCTGACGAGGCACATGTGCCTGCCGCGCGGCTGGTGGAGGAACCCGATGAAAGGGTCGAGGTTAGCCGAGACGACGGCGGACCAGACGCGGGCCCTCAACACGCCGTAGCCGATGTTCAACGCTTTGTTGAACGGGTCTCTGGGCGACCACGAAGTCCTGCCCGTGAACCCAAGCTCCTCCGGCAGAAGAAAACCAACACCCTTCCAGTAATGGACGGCCCCCTGAGCTTCGTAAGCTCTGACCGAATCAACCGAGCCGGCGCCCACAACCAAATTCATGCATTCGCGAATCCTGTCAGCCAGCGCCTCGATATCCGCACCGGCCGCGACCCCTTTCGCCAACAGCTCCCGGGCCCGCTGATGAAGAACCAGACGCTGGTTGTGAAGCTTCGAATAAACTATTTCACGGGCGACCGAGAGGCCTTTCTCCGACTGCCAAGCCTCGAGCTGAGCCCGTTTGGTCAACGCGCCACCGCCCATCATCGCCGGAAAAACCTTCGCCAACGGCCTGCCACGCCAGTAAACCGTCACCTCAACGCCGAACCTGCTCGCCAGCCGCAACGCGTCAGCCGAAACACCGACCCCACGACACCTTATCGAAAGATGCGACAACTCGGCGGGCGAAAATTCACTGCGGCCGCCGTCCTTCGTTTTGACGTAGAAAAGCCCTTTCCTAACCCCCAAATACGAACCGGGCTTGTCGATGACCAGCTCGTTCAACCACTTTCCCGGCTATCGGCAACCCTATAATCTATCACGCCAAACCCAGCGGTCCTGTTACCGCCCACGTTGCTGAACCGCGCGAACTCGAGCAACTCACCTGTTATCTTCGCCATCCTTCCGTCGTAAAGGTCCTTCGGAACCGAAAACACCGCCCTACCCACGAAACCACGCGACCAAGTCCCATCACTATCATAAACTTTGTAGACCTTCAAACCATCATAGGTTTCTAAAGCAACACCGCCCTCCAACAACCATTCACAGTAAGACCTGTAGGGAAAATTGGGTTTACAGAACTGTCGATAGAGACGGGCAAGATTCCGGAAGAAATGATAGGGGTCGGGCACGATGACGTAACGATACACGGGCTTCACCTTTCTCCGGAGACGACGGGGGAGAAGAAGCTGTAAAACGCCGGGGCCCTTTTGCGTGTTGCGGAAAAATGTCGGCGTTCTGAAAACCACTTCATACCGGGAATGTTCGCTCGACGAACCTGACAGCTGGCCGCCGAAATGTTCGACCACAACCTCGGATACATTCGCCCTAACTCTGTTGACTTCGATGGATGGTGGAGAAACTTCCGTCAGGCTGCGGGCCAACGCATCGGAGACCGAGTTCCGCAAAGTCGTTATCCTAAACTGAAAGAATGATCCCGGCGGCACCGTTCCGAAGAAAATTTTACGCCCCTGCGTGTTTTCCAAGGACGAAGTGCTGTAAGGGCTGAGTGTTCGCTCTTCGTGGACAGCGGTGGCGAGCTCGGGGTCGACGGATTTCAACAGTGAGAAGAAAATCCCGCGAACGTAGAAACCCGAGAAAACATCCATTTCGATGGGATTCGGCGAAACAGCCCTAAACAAAAACGAAACAACCAACCACATCTCACCTAAACCATCGTCCGTCTCAACAAAGTCCGGCCAATCGAGACGGCATCATAGGCAACGTAATAGCTCGAATCCTTTTCAGAACCCTTCAGCAAGTAAGGAAGAAGCTCACGGTTAGAGGCATAGACAAAGTCCTCCAACGGCCTCGTCCCAAGCAACGCCTCGAAAAGAAGCGTGGAAAACCGTATCGCAAGGGTTCTGTCCAAATCTTTTCTCAAGGTGTCTAAAGCGCGTCCGGCGAGGCTGGCGACTCTATCTTTCATGTATTCGCTCGTTAAACCGGTCCTCGTCATAGCTTCGTAAACCGTCGTCAAATTCATCTGGAAGGAAGTGAAGAAAGTAGCGGGGTTGTTTCTGCCGGGCTCGTTCACGGCGTAAAGCTTTATCCTCATACCACCGGCCCTCGACGCGAGCCACAGATGCAAGGCCGTTTCAGGAAACAATCCATCCAACCGATATCCCTGCCGCTGGCTATGAAGCGTGTCCTCGAGTCTTCCAACCGGGTCCAAAAAAGTCGCCAGCCGGTATTCCGGGTCAACCGAGAAAGGCCTCGGAGACGAAGTAGTCAAAGGCGTCATCAAAACCGCAACCCGCACACCTCTCTCAAGCCAGCAATACCCAATCTTCGAAAGAAGATAACCGATTAAACAAAGGCCAACAAGGTAAGCGGGATAAGTTCGGCCCATCTTCCTCACACCATCGTCGGCATAGCCAGCTGACCGGTTATATTCGTAAAACTCTGGCTTAAGAATGGATGGAAACATAATCTCCTGCGTAAAATCAACGGGCCGTTTGGCCAAAACTCTGACCAAATCAAGCGTTAGAGAATCTTTTGGAAGCTGGAGGGCCTTATATAGTTTAGTCAGTATTTTGTTATCGTTTCCCGACGAAGGAATCCTTGACCAATATCTTTCGTCAGATTGACTTCTGCGTATTAATATCTGCTGTGCGGTAACAACTGCTTCACGGAGAGCTTCGAATGGCTGCGGACCTTCGATGACGATGTTTTCAGCTGAGATGATGATATTGTAAGCTCTGTCAAGATGGTAAAGGAGAGTCATCAAACAATCAGCCGCAAACCGAGTGGGCATGGGAATCGATATGCTCTTCATAGCTGCTCCCCCCATAGATATTGTAATTCATCGAGAAACGCTTTCCTGCTCCGAGATTGTTCATCATTCCGTCTATTCGCAACAGCGTCCAAGTTATCGCCCAACACAACCGGTAGTAACAACAAAACATACAGCTTCAGATAACTCTGCCCTTTCTCCTCCTCATGCTCAATATCCCTCAACAACAGCTGCACCTCATCAACTCCAACACCATCTGAAAGACTTCGACGGAGAGCGTCTACATCCAAAAATCTACAGGATTTAGCCGCGTCGAGAATCTGCAGACGACTCGGTTCGGATATCCGAGTATTTTCGAAAAATTGCACAAGACGCTGAGGCTTACTGCGATTTTCGGGTGTAAAATAGGTTTTCTCGGAAGCGTAGTCCCTGAGAGCATGCATGTGGTTGAGAACCGCGAGCACAGCCAAAGTCCTTAACTTCTCGTCACAATCCGCAGAAAGCGAAAGATATCTTTTCACGTAAACCGCGGACAGCAGCTCGTGAAGATAAAAACTGCATTTACCCTTTAAACAGGTACATTTTTCGTCGAATCTTTCCTGATAGGATTCGACGGCCTTCCCAACATCGTGGAAAAACGCGGTAACAGAGACCAGCTTTCGAACCGTATCCACGTCTGCAACAACTCCAGAGCGTTCGAGCCTCGCACACGCCGTGTCTATATAACCGCGGGAAACGAAAGCTTCAGCCCTATCAGTCACAGACAGAAGGTGCTGGGTAAGAGATTGGTGTTCAAACGCACATGGCTTCAACTCAGCCCAACCTCCTCGTCATATTCATCGAGGACAACGGCAACCACACCGAGTCGGAAAAACTGCTCCGAAAGACACCTGCTTTCATCAATTCGACCAAGGTTTCTGACTTCTCCATCTTCGAACAAGGCCCTCTGTATGATTTTTTGTTTGTAGAGGTTGAAGAACTTTTCATCATCTACGCAGAAAAGATGGTCCCAGCGCTTATCCACTTGAACGTATCTTTCTGGAATAACTGCCACCTGTTCCCCATCTCTCACAAACCCGCACACAGCCCTCCAGACTCTTTGAGCATAATCCACCGAATAAGACGGATGGCTGTCTACCTCTTGGAGAAGGCCCTTGTAACTAAAGTCCAACAGTTGGTCGGACGCGGATTCGTCGATCAAACCCAGCATGTTTTGGTCTATGGCGCGGTTTTCCGAGATGTATTGGTAGACTTGGGCTGGAAGTTTTTCGCCGTAAATTGCCCTACCATCGGCCGTGATCGGAGTCACGAAGATATATCCGTCTCCTCCGTATCTGGCTACTCTGCCTGCCCTTTGGATTATTGAATCGGGCGTGGCCGCTTCGGTCACCAACACGTCGAAGCTTTTGTCGACACCTGCTTCCAGAACTTGAGTCGAAACGAGTATTAGATTATCTCGTTTTCCGTTCTCTAAGACCGCGAGTCTTTCCCGCTTTGTTTTTTCGATAAGCCGTGAATGGAGCAGAATAGCTTCGAATCCGCTGCTTTTGAGTTGCAGATAGTTTTTGACGGCGTGTGAAACCGTGTTGAAAAGGACCAATATTCTCCTATGTTGACGTAATGTGTTGAGGAGTTCGGTTAACTCTCCTTTGTAGACTGATGCTCGGATGTTTCTTCTGACGAAGTTTCTGTCATGTTCGGAGGGGGTTATCTCATCTATTTTTTCCCCGTGTCCCGCTAGCTCGAGCTGTTGTTTGACGACGTTTTTCACGCAATTGGGCATGGTCGCTGTTGAAATCACGACTGGAACTCCTGTTTCAAACAGAGACCTTATGCATGAGACGGTGGCTGTCAAGGACTTGCTCTGTCCGTCGATGAGGGTTTTGGCGCTTGTGTAGAGGTGGAATTCATCGAAAACGACGATGGATGCGTAGATGCATGCTCTGGGGATTTCATAGTGGGCTGTGCCGTAGCGTTCGATTTTGGAAATTTCCGCAGCCGGCATTTTGTAAAAACAAGAGATGAATGTGTCAAGTGTGGTGATTACGAATCTTTTGCAGAGCATGGGGCTGCCGGGAGAATGCATCTGCTGAAGCCCGACGTCGTTCTCATCAAGGTTGATGCCATGTTCTCTCAACTTTCTTATTCGGTCGATCATTTTTTGTCTCATGTCGGTGCCGATTGACCGCATGGGTAGAACATGTATCACGCGCTGGCCCAGATCATGTCGGCCTGCTTTGATGGCGGCGTAAAGGCTGAGTGAAAGCGTTGTTTTGCCGTATCCCGTAGGAGCTTCTAAAAAAAGTAGGACGTTCTCCTTGTTTGAAATTCGTTCTTCGATTTTTTCTAAAGCTTTCAATAGTAGCGGCCTCGGTGGTAGTTGATTGAGGCCTTCGCAGATTTTTTCATAGATTTCAGCGAAAGACAGCGAGGCCATCCTCTCCCACCTCGAAGACTTGGACGCCGGGGTTTGTTTTCAGAACCATGTAGGTGCTTAGAACGGGTTCTCTATTCCCCGGAACCAGATATTCTTCGAGAAGCGGTTCCTCACCCCATTTGTATTCCCAGCGCCAAAACCTTTCGACGTAGGTACCGCCCAAGGCCCAGAGCGTAGGCTCGACTTTTACGACTTCCTTTACAACGTTTCGCGGATGATAGAATCTCGTCTGAAAATCTCCCGTCAACTGTCGCGGAAAGCTGTCGACGACCACATCCTCCACGGAAACTATGCTCTCTTTTGCTCCAAGGCATGTTACACTGTAACAAGCTTTCTCGATTTTACGCCGCCATTCAGAGCCGAGCTTTTTTTCCGCATTCTTTTCGTCGCCGAGCAGCCCTAACACAAGAGACGCAGAAGGCGAGTAGATTTTTCCGGCTTGGACGATGTTGTAGCGGTACTTTAGTTCACCCCGTCTTGCCGGTCTCTGAAACTGGTGAATCTGATATCTTATCGGGTCTTCGCTGTATTTGCCGAGAGCCGCTTCCTTGGATCGAATCGGTCGTGCATCAACGAAAGCTGAAGCCGATTTAAAGATTTCCAAATATTCAGCTGCAGCAGAGACGAGTTTTCCGTTTTTTTCCACTATTTCGCCACGATGTTCTTCGACAGCGAGGCCACGGGTTACTGCTCCAATTATCGTCGTGGGAGGAGGCAGTGTGAGGGCCGCTTGGGCCTTCGCCTCTTTAGGAATCTTAATGCTGTAGCCCCATGCGAAGGTGACACGTAGCAGCACGGAGAACATTTCATGCAACGATGTTGTTTTGACGGAGGTTTTCGATGAGTTCGGCGATGATGTCTTCGGGGTTTTCAACGAGCTTCACTTCAGAGGGTGCAGCGACGTTTTTCTCCCGTATTACAGCCCAAACCCTGCCGCCGACGTTAAGTATCGAAGACAGCTTCTTCAGCCTAACACTTGTTCTTTCGACGTAGTTGCGGAAATTCCCGGGAGTAACCGTGAAAGGCGTGTCAGACAGAGTTAACACGCACGACATCAGCTCGGCGTTCGGCAGATACCGGGAATGCTTTCCACCGAAGGATATTTGACTCATGAAAGCCGACAAAGCTTTGAGGGCTGCCGTACGCCGCCTTGGTGCCTGAGCTTCAAGCTCTTTTTCCTTGGGATGTTTTTTGCCGAACTGTGTCGACGGGACGCCGACGCCCGAAATGTCGAGGTTGAATGTCATGGTATACAGCGCCGAAGCGGCTTCAACGTTGTAAATGGCCTGACCTAAAGTCGTTCCTTTCTCGGTCTTTTCTCCTTTCTGCTCTTCGGAAAGAAGATATCTGACA
>JANWZT010000054.1 GCA_025054515.1 Candidatus Caldarchaeum sp. | reverse complement strand
AAAACCGCCCAACCCCCAGCAAACAAAAAACAAACAAACACCCCTATAAAAACCTACTCCAACCAACCACAAACCTATATCCCGAAAACCAACAAACCCAAACGCGAAAGGGCCGGTAGTTCAGCCTGGAAGAACGACCGACTTGCACTCGGTAGGTCCGGGGTTCGAATCCCCGCCGGTCCAGCCGGGATGAGTTTCGAAGATTTTGCGAACGATAAGAAGCCGCTGGTGCGTTGTGGTTTTTGCTGGTGATTGTTTGGATAGGTTTAAATATGATGTGTTATCTTCTCTAAAACACCGAGGAGTGAGATTATTGCTTCGCGGGTTGTTTGTTTAGGTTGCTCCTCTGGCTTGGGCTGTGTAGCCCGGGTTTTCCTCTGGTTTTCGGTGGTGAACGTCGATGGCGTGGCGTGATTTTCTGGAGCTCAACCTATCGTCTCGTGTGGTTGTCTTTGACACGACTTTGCGGGACGGTGAGCAGACGGCTGGCGCGGCTTTGAAGCCCGACGACAAGGTGAGGCTGGCGGAGGCTTTGGCTGATTTGGGTGTCGACGTCGTCGAGGCAGGGTTTCCGCCTGTTTCGGCGGGTGAGTCGTCGGCCATCAAGGAGATTACGGCGATGGGCCTCGGCTCCAAGATATGTGTGCTGTCCCGGTGCGAGAAAAGCGACATAGATTCAGCGGCCAAAGTCAACCCCGACTGGATACACGTCTTCATCGCTACATCGGACATCCATCTACAGCACAAGCTGAAACTCAGCCGAGACCAAGCACTCGAGAAGGCGGTTTCCGCCGTCGAATACGCCAAATCATTCGGCTTCACGGTTCATTTCTCCGCCGAAGACGCTACGAGGACCGAACTGCCTTTCCTTCTGAAAGTCTTCAAGGCCGTCGAAGAAGCTGGAGCGGACAGCATCGACATCCCCGACACCGTCGGAACGGCGGTGCCTCCCGCGATGAAGAAAATAACAGCCGAGGTGGTGAAAGCCGTGAAAATCCCCGTCGCGGTCCACTGTCACGACGATTTCGGCCTCGCGGTCGCCAATTCTCTGGCGGGGGTGGAGGCTGGCGCCGAAATAGTTCACGCTACCGTTAACGGAATCGGTGAAAGAGCGGGCAACGCCAGCCTCGAGGAAATAGTTGCGTCTCTTCGGTTTCTCTACGGAGTGGACACCAGCATCAGGCTTGAGAAGATTTACAGGGTTTCGCGGTTGGTTGAAAAGCTGATGGGCATCGTCGTCCCTAAGAACAAGGCCATAGTCGGGGACAACGCCTTCGCCCACGAAAGCGGCATCCACGTCCACGGAATCCTCGGAAACCCCACAACCTACGAACCCGTCATGCCCGAAGTTTTCGGCAGACGCCGGCGAATCGTCTTCGGCAAACATTCCGGCATCCACGGCCTCGAAGCGTTTTTGCGGGAATACGGTTTCACCGTCGACCGCGATAAAGTATCCCAGATACTGTGGAGGATAAAGGATTACGCGGACGCGGGCGGGAAGGTTTCGGAGGAGACGGTGCTGTCTTTCGCGCAGGATGTCTACGGCCGCAGGAGCATGCATCGTTCCTACGTGAGGAATTTGTTCTTGATGTTGGCGGGGAACAGTTTCAAGGCTCAGGTGGATTTGATGGTGGCGGGCGAGCCTGTGTCGGGCGACGGTGAAGGCCCTTCATCGGTCGAAGCCGCCTTGAACGCGGTCTCCAACGCGTTGAAGAAGATTGCGGAATTCAGGGTCGAAGACCTGAAGATACATGCGCCGCTCGTCGGCCATCACAGCTCCGAAGCCGAAGTAGTCGTCTCATCAAAAGGCGTTGAATTCGTCGGGAGAGGAATCGGAGCCGACCCGGCTCTCGCAGTCGTCGCGGCGTTCACCAGCGCAGCACATCAGATCATGTTTGACAGTAGGAGGTTGGAGGCTGAATGAGGGCCGCTGACGCCTTGGTCAAGGCGATGGAGAAACAGGGTGTTGACTATGTTTTCGGCATTCCCGGCGGCGCGAACATGCCTTTCTACGACGCGTTGAAGGATTCGGAAATTCGTAGTGTTTTGATGCGTCACGAGCAGCAGGCGGCTCACGCGGCGGAGGGCTATGCGAGGGTGAAGAGGAGGCCAGGTGTCTGCAGCGGGACTTCGGGGCCGGGAGCTACCAACCTGATTACGGGCCTTGTCGACGCCTACATGGACAGCACGCCAGTGGTGGCTATCACTGGCCAGGTTGTCCGGGCTTTCATGGGAACCGACGCCTTTCAAGAAGCGGACATCGTCGGCCTCGTCCTACCCCACATCAAATACGCCGTCACCGTAAAGGATTCGCGCCGAGTCGTTCAAGAGTTCGTCAACGCCTACAGCGTAGCCATGAACCTCAGGCCAGGGCCCACGCTCATCGACCTGCCGCGAGACGTCCAAATCGAGGAGGTCCCCAACCAAATCGACGTCAAACCCGAGCCACAGTTCGCCAAACCACTGCCCGAACCAGACATCGAATCCATCAAACAAGCCGCACGGATAATCGTCGAATCCGAAAAACCCGTCATCCTCGTGGGAGGAGGAGCGGTTTACAGCATGGCGGGCCGGGAAATTCTCGAGCTGGCGGAACACATCGCCGCCCCCATCGTTGAAACCACGATGGGGAAGGGCGCGGTTCCGGAAGACCATCCACTTGTGTTGGGCGTGGTAGGGATGCATGGAAGGGTTGAAGCCGACTTGGCCGTCATCGAATCAGATCTCGTCGTATGCATCGGAACACGGTTGTCCGACAGGGCCATCGGACCGGCGAAAGACTTCCAGAAAGGCCGTAAAATCATCCACATCGACATCGACGCCAGCGAGTTCGGTAAAAACGTCAGGCCCACGGTTTCGCTACCCGGCGACGCTCGGAAGGTGTTGGCTGAGCTTGTCGAATACACAAAACATCTGGTCGCGAAGAGGCCCGAAAGCATGTTGGCGAAGAAGCTCCGTGAAATCGGGCAGGCATACGATGAATACATGATGTCGATGGATGACGGCAAAGTTCTTCATTCATGGAAAGTCGTGTCCCTGCTGACCGACGCGCTTCCCCCGGACACCATAGTTACGACGGGCGTGGGCCAGCATCAGATGTGGGCCCAGCTATTCTGGAAAAACAGGGCCCCGGGAACGTGGCTGTCGAGCGGAGGCCTTGGAACGATGGGCTTCGGGCTTCCCGCAGCTTTCGGAGCAAAAGCAGCTGCACCCGACAGAGTCGTGGTCAACCTCGACGGAGACGGCAGCTTCCTGATGACCTGCCAAACACTAGCATGCGTAGCCGACTATGAACTCCCCGTCATCACCGTCATTTTCGACAACCGCTCCCTCGGCATGGTGAAACAGTGGCAGGACATGTTCTACAACAAACGCTACAAAGACGTCGAATACAACGACCGCACCGACTTGGTCAAGCTTTCGGAAGCATTCGGCGTCGAAGCAGTCAGAGTCGAAAGCTACGACGAATTGTTGAAGGTCGTGACGCGGGCGGCGAGAAGCAACACGGCCCTTACCGTAGACGTACCCGTAGACGCGGGCGAGCTGGTTTTCCCCATGGTTCCGCCGGGCAAATGGCTCGAAGACGTCAAACTACCGCCGGGATTCGACATAAGCCAAAGGATTGTTTCCGCGGGCAAGATTTCATGATGAGGTTTGTGGTTTTCGTCGAGCTTGTCAACAGTCATGACGCGGTGGCGAAGATGTTGCTGGCGGTGAAGCAGGGAAACCTCGGTATTGAGTCGATAAACATCCATTCAACAGAAGATGGCAGGAATTTGTCGGCGATATTGTTGTTGCATGGGGAGGAGAACAAGGCGGAATGGCTTGTCAACAAGCTCCTCAACTTTCCCTACTACCGTTCGGCGAAGATTCTCAAGCAGGTCTGATAACTTATAACCCAGTAGGTTGCAGTGATTGGGTATGAAGGTGTATTATGACGGGGATATTTCGATGGATGTTTTGAAGGGTAAGGTTGTCGCGGTGGTTGGTTATGGTAGTCAGGGCCGTGCGCAGGCTTTGAACATGCGTGATTCAGGGGTTGAGGTGGTTGTGGGGTTGCGCGAAGGCGGGGCTTCTTGGAGGAAGGCTTTGGAAGATGGTTTCCGTCCTCTGCCCGTCGAGGAGGCCGCGCGAAAAGCCGACGTCATCCACATCCTGATACCCGACCCGGAACAGCCTCTGGTCTACCGTGAGAAAATCAAACAGCATCTCCGAGAAGGAAAAACGCTCGGCTTCTCCCATGGATACAACATCCACTACCGCCAGATTGTTCCTCCGCCAGACGTTGACGTGGTTTTGATGGCTCCGAAGTCTCCCGGGCCGCGGATGCGTGAGTTGTTTCTGCAGGGAAAAGGGGTGCCCGCCCTCGTGGGTGTTGGGCAGAACTATACGGGGAAGGCGCTTGAAACGGCTTTGGCGATGGCGAAGGCCAACGGCTGTTCTCGGGCTGGGGTGATTGAAACGACGTTCAAGGATGAGACGGAGACTGATTTGTTCGGCGAGCAGGCGGTGTTGGTCGGCGGCGTGATGGAGCTCATCCGGAACGGGTTCGAGGTTTTGGTTGAGAACGGCTATCCGCCGGAGCTGGCGTATTTCGAGGTTTTAAACGAGCTGAAGCTGATCGTCGACCTCATCTACCAAGGCGGGATGACCCACATGCTCAAAGCGGTTTCCGACACGGCGAAATACGGCGGGCTGACCGTCGGGCCGCAGATAATCGACAGCCACGTACGGCAGA
Organism: Candidatus Caldarchaeum sp.; assembly: GCA_025054515.1. Taxonomy (GTDB): domain Archaea; phylum Thermoproteota; class Nitrososphaeria_A; order Caldarchaeales; family Caldarchaeaceae; genus Caldarchaeum. The sequence continues at coordinate 3,044 of JANWZT010000054.1, read as the reverse complement.
ACATGGAGAAAGCTCTCGCACGCATCAAGTCGGGAGATTTTGTCGAAACGTGGACGGGCAACCCAAGGGCCTACGAAACGCTTGAAGAGCTGATGAAGAAAATGAGCGACCACCCGATAGAGAAAGTCGGCGAAAAAATCCGGAAAATGGCGAACATCTAAATTTTTTCCAGACGTCTGTATAGGTAGATTATTTTTCCGTTTCTTTTCTCGGCCTCGGATGGGATGAGGCCTGGGATTTTGAAACCATGCGAGACGATGCGTGTCCCGTGTTGAAGTGCTTTTTCGAGCCGGGGCCTTATCTGGGATAGTAGGTCGGATGTGAGGTAGAGGGTGATGACGTCGGCGTTATCCAGCGACGCGTTCCTCAAATCGGCGTTAACCACTTTTACCAAGTCATCGAGACGTTTCACCTTCGCTGACCGACGGATGTATTCTATGAGGCCGGGCCTTATTTCGTATCCAACCGCACGTGCCCCATATCTTTCTGCGGCGGTGAACAGTATTCTTCCGTCACCGCATCCAAGGTCGACGACTGTTTCACCTTCCTCGACTCCCGCCAGGTCAAGCATTCGGTAGACCACTGGCAAAGGTGTGGGGACGAAGGGCACGGGTTTCTTCATCCCCGCCTCGCCTCCGCTATTCAACTATGATTCCGCGTGGTTTGGGTTTTAGGTATTCCGGCATCCTTGATTCGTGTTCGGCGATTTTTTGGCTGTATTTTTCGATGGTGATTTGGATGTCGTCGAGGCCTTTCATCAGCCGTTCGCGGATGTGCGGCTCGATGGTGAAGGAGATGGTTTCGCCTGCGTAGGTGATTGTTTGTGATTCGAGGTCGACGGCCACCTGTAGGTTGCCTGTTTTGGCGAGGTTTCGCATCTTGGACACGTTTTCGTCCGATAGTTTGATGCAGACGAGGCCGTTTTTGCTCGCGTTGCCGTAGAAGATGTCGCCGAAGCCCGAGGCGACGACGCATTTTATTCCGAAATCCGTCAAAGCCCAGACAGCGTTTTCGCGGGAAGAGCCGATCCCAAAGTTACGGCCCGCGACCAAAATCTTCGCGTCGCGGAACTCCGGCCTGTCAAGGACGAAATCACCACGCAACATCCCTTTCTCGTCATAACGCCAGCGGTAAAACAGGTATTTGCCGAGGCCTTTGCGTTCGATGACCTTGAGAAACTCAGCCGGAATAATCTGGTCGGTGTCGACGTCATCCGCTTCAAGCGGAGCGGCTTTGCCTACCACCCGAACAACCGGCTCTGGCACGGGTTGACAGAGAAAAGACCGCCTATTTAAACAGAACTACGTTTTATACTCCGAAAACCTGTGTAACGACATGGCGGGCTCGGAAGCAATAGTCGTGGAGGAGCTCACCAAGAAATATGGAAGCTTCACCGCCGTCGACCGTGTTTCTTTCACGGTTTATGAGGGGGAGGTTTTTGCGTTGCTCGGCCCAAACGGCGCCGGCAAGACAACCACCGTCGAGATTCTCGAATGCCTACGTACACCCACTTCGGGAAACGCTTTCCTGAAGGGCCTGAGCATTCGCGACCCGTCTAAAACCCGTGAAATCAAGAAGTTTATCGGCGTTCTTCCGCAGGAATTTCACGCCGTCGATAACTTGACGGTTTACGAGAACGTGGAGCTTTCGGCCGCCGCGAAGAACGCCGACAACGTGAAAGATGTTTTGGAGCAGCTGGGCCTTTGGGATATTAGGAACAGGATGTTTTCGAAGCTTTCGGGTGGGCTGAAGCGACGGGTGGGGATTGCGATGGCCCTTGTGGGGAACCCGGAAATCATCTTCCTCGACGAGCCGACCACGGGCCTCGACCCCGAAGCAAGACGCGAAACATGGCTATACATCAAGCAGCTCAAAAAAACACGTGCAACAGTCGTCCTAACAACCCACTACATGGAGGAGGCCGAGAAACTCAGCGACCGCGTCGCCATCATCGTGAAGGGAAAGATAGCCGCTTTGGGGGAGGTGAAGCAGTTGGTCGCGGAGTACGGTGGAAAAACCAAGCTCGTTTTCGAAGAGCTGGACGAACGGGCTGTTTCAGTGCTTCGGGAAAGAGGGTACGACGTCGAAGCGGCGGCCGACGGCCGCACCGTGGTGAAGGTGGAGAAAGATTCGGAGATATTTGATATCCTGTCGACGATCAAGATGTTTCATCAAAACCTGTATCCTGAAATAAGGCAGTCGGGGTTGGAAGATGTTTTTCTCAAAGTTATTGGTTCGAAGCTTTCGGAAAGAGGTGAGCTGATTTGAGTGGTACGCCGACCCTCATCAAGCTTCTTTTCAAAACGTGGATGAGAAGCAAGGTCAGCCTGTTTTTCGGCATATTGTTCCCCGTCATGCTTCTTCTCGTGTTCGGCAGCATCTTCGGTGGAGCAGCTCCTCCCAACTACAGCCTCTACGTAAGAAACCTCGACGTCGACGCGAACGGCAACCCAGGCTTTCTATCGACGGCGTTCATACAGGCTTTGAATAACAGCGTCTTCGAAGTCATTCAGCTCAAACCCGACGACCCAACACCGCGGAGCACCGGCTTCGCAGCAATAAGAATTCTCACCATCCCCAGAGGATTCACCGACAACCTCCTCAACATGACGATGCTAAACCGGGTGGACATCACCGCCGACACCATCAAAAAAATAGTCGAGTTCGCCGCCGGCGAGATTCCCGTGGAGACACGGGCCCAAATCGAGCAATCCATCGAAGGCATCAAGACGTTCAAGCGGTTCATCAAAGCCGAGAAAAATCTGTTAACGCTTGAAGGAAGCCCCGACGACCGGGTTCTCCAACCCATCGAAGGCATCATCAACATCCTCGCGTCAAAATTCGAGCTCGCACTCCTCAACGCAACATCAGCCGTGGAGATCAAAACAGTCCGCACGCAGGTGAGACAGCTCCGTTCAGTCGACTACTACCTCCCCGGATACATCGCCGCCTTCATCATGACCAACGGACTCATCGGCGTATCGTCGCTGGTCTCGGATATGAACCGGCGTGGTGTGATGAAGCTTCTGGCTTCGACGCCTGTT
>JANWZT010000053.1 GCA_025054515.1 Candidatus Caldarchaeum sp. | reverse complement strand
AATTGTTTTCGCGCCGGAGTCAAGGGCCTTGGCGAAAAGAAAACGCATCCGCTGGCCGTCGCTCAACTGTTCATACGACCGAAACCATGTAAAGGCATCTGACAAGCCGGCGGCGGAAAGAATTTCCACGGCTTCGTGAACATCGCGTCCAACACAGTCAACCAACGGCCTTCGGCGCCGAACATCCTTCAAAAGCTCCCATGAGGCGGCGACCGGCGAAAAATCAGGGTGACGAGCCATCTCTGCCGCAAGATGTCTGACCAGCAACGACTTGCCTCCTCCGCTTTCACCAGTAACATAAACAACGTCACCGACGTCCACATCAATTTCCACATCAACGTAGACGGGAAGAACCACATCTTCAAGACTCAGTCCCATCAACGCCGAAACATCCGACACCCTTTCAGACTTGGCGACGGCGCCGCCAAAAACACGGGTCAACCTTGTCCGGAAACCCGCTAAACCATACAAACCACGCGAAGGCCGAACAAAGTCGTCGTAAGGAACTGCTACGCGGAAAACAGTCACACAAAAAACTGGGGAGGATTCGTTAAATCATTCAGTCGCCAGAGGATAAGCGACCCCATCCAAAACAACCACGTAACCCCCGCCATAAGCTACATCGTCGCGTACGACCACCCCACGGCGACAAAGTGTCTCCCGCACGTCATCCAGAGACAACGCATAACCGACATGCGGACAAACACCGTCCAAGCAATAAACACAGTAGGGGCCGGAATCCGACAACCTCACCTCCACGCTCGTGTTCAACAGATTATCCCTGACAAGAACATGCGACTCGTAGACGTTGACGTGTTCGAACCTCGGTTTGATGAGCGGCTTCAAAGTTCCGCGGGATTCGAGAAAATCAACGAGAACACCTACGACGACGTCGGCCCGGCTCCGGAAACCACGCACCTCCGCCTCCTCCTCCCGCAGATATTCGTCGATGGCCTGCGCAAGCGCCGCGGGAATTTTCACCGTGCAATAACCCCTTCCAGCCACGGCCGGTAACTCATCGACGCCTCTCCGATGATTCATCCTTGACTCATTCTTCTCCATCGTTTTTATTCCCCCCTCGCTTCCAAATGAGTCATGAAGCCCGGATTTATTCGTGGGAGATGGCCGAAAATGGAGGGCCTTCAACGCTTCAGCAAGTTAACCGATGCCGTCACGGGGAGATGACCGAAAATGCCGCCCAAAAAAAGCCTAACAAAACAGTCGATAACCTTTCACGTCCGCCTCCCCGTCGAACTGCATGAATGGCTTTTGATGAAAGCCGGCGAAGCCGGCGTCCCCGTCGCCGTTTACCTCCGCAGGCTGATACGAAACGCGATGAAGGGGGAAAGCTGATGCCCAAAATGTTTTCAAAACACAGCGCCCTATCCGTTATTTTATCGGTTGGCGAAGAGCTGACGCGGCTCGCCGAACAGAAACAACAGCAAACCATAACCGTCGGAAGAGGAGAGCTCCGCCAGATCTTAAACCGTGGAAACAGACGCGGCAAATCCCTTCTCAGCCTCGCACTTCAACGGTTCGCCGTATCAAACGTTTTCACGACATCCCGATGGGTCATCGAAGTAGTCGACCGCAAAAAACCGTTGATCATCTTCCGAAAAAGGTGAGCAGATGTTGGGTGAAGTCGTTTTTCTCGACGTGGGTTGTTTGAGGAAAAGCGTTTACAACCCCCGCCTCGTCCAAGACCCCGATAGACACAGAATTCTCGTCGAAAGCATCCGCCGCGAAGGCGTCAAGCAACCGCTCCTCGTATACCCCGTCGAAGAAAACATCTACGAAGTCCTCGACGGAAGCCGCCGTCTCGAAGCAGCCAAACAGGCAAACATCCAGAAAATCCCCTGCATCATCATCGAACATTCAAACATTCCCCAAACATCACTTGCCATCCATTTCAGCCAAGAAGACCTCACCGACGAAGAGCTCGTGGTCTATGTGGAAAGGCTCGTCGCTGAAGAAATATTCAAAAACATCGACGAAGCTTGCCGCTTCCTCGGCGTCTCCAAAACATGGTACTACGCTTTGAAGAAGGCGGTCAAACACAGGCATTTGGGCGAGCATCTGCCGGTATCCGCCGTGGCTTTGGTGGAGAAGACGCTGGTCGACGAGGAAAAGAAGAAGCAGGTCGTCGAAATTCTTCAATCCCATCCTCTTCCAAAACCCGTTCTTCAACAGGCGTTGAAGGAAATCGCCGCCAAACCCAACGCAAACCCCGCGGAAATCGTGGAAAAACACTACTGGTCGACACCACGCCGGACAGATGAAAACACGGTCTCCGCGACCGCGTCATACGAATATCTTCTGCGGACAGTAGCTGGCGTCGTCGTTTTCGAAGCTCGGAAAGGAGTGGAGACGGTTTGGCGTGTTCAGATTCCTTTGAACGACGTCGGAACCGTTAAGCTTCTTTGGCAGAAGTTTTGACAGCCTGCCGCGGAAATGGAGCTCGTCGACCGCTGCATCTTTGGTTTGGGCTTCTTCGGACGTCCCAAAATTTTTCCGGAAAACGCTGTGATACATTTTTTACGGAGATGTTTTGAATATGGTGCCGTAGTATGGGGCGGACTGTTTTCGAGAAGATCTGGGATGGTCATGCTCTGGCCGAGCGGGATGATGGGATGACGCTTCTCTACATCGACCGCCATCTTACTCATGAAGTGACTTCGCCGCTCGCGTTCGAAGGCCTTAGGGCCTCGGGCCGGAAAGTCCGTAGGCCCGACCTCACCTTCGCAGTGATGGACCACAACGTCCCCACGTCCGATAGAACCGAGCCCGTCAAAGAGCCGATGTCGGCGGCGCAGATGCAGGCCCTCAAACGCAACGCATCCGAATTCGGCATCACTTTGTTCGACTACTTCAGCCCGTTCCAAGGAATCGTTCACGTCATCGGGCCCGAGCTCGGCCTCACCATACCCGGCATCACACTTGTCTGCGGAGACAGCCACACGTCCACGCATGGAGCATTCGGAGCACTTGCATTCGGCATAGGAACAAGCGAAGGCGAACACGTCTTCGCGACCCAGACGCTCTGGCTCAAAAAACCCAAGCAGATGAACATCATTCTTGATGGTAAGCTCCAGCAGAACGTAACCGCAAAAGACATCATCCTCCACATCATCCGCAAGCTCGGCACAGGCGGATGCATCGGACACGTCGTCGAATTCACGGGCCCTTTGACGAAACAGCTCAGCGTCGAAGAACGGATGACTCTTGCGAACATGAGCATAGAGGGCGGAGCCCGGACGGCCATCATCGAGCCCGACGAAAAAGTCTACAACTACATCAGAGACACTCCCTACGCGCCGAAGGGCCGTGAATGGGATGAAGCCATGGAATACTGGCGAACCCTCAAGACGGAGCCTAACGCAAGATACGACACAACCCATTTCTTCAACGTTTCAGGGCTTGAGCCGCAGGTGACGTGGGGGACGAACCCCGGAATGACCGTCGGAATATCCGAAACAGTTCCGTCTCCCGATGATTTCGACGACCCGGTTGAAAGGAAGTCGGTGCAGAGGGCCCTCGAATACATGGGCCTTCAGCCCGGCATGAAAATAACTGACGTCAAAGTCGACACCGTCTTCATCGGCAGCTGCACCAACGCACGGCTCAGCGACCTGATTGACGTCGCACGCCTCGTCAAGGGGAAGAAAAAAGCACCGGGGGTAAGAGTTCTCGTCGTCCCCGGAAGCATGCTCACCAAAAGAAGAGCCGAAAGAATGGGCCTCCACCGCATATTCATCGAAGCGGGGTTCGAATGGCGGAACAGCGGATGCAGCATGTGCATCGCCATGAACGAAGACCGGCTCAGGCCCGGCGAAAGATGCCTCGCCACCAGCAACCGCAACTTCGAAAACCGCCAAGGCCCCGGCGGAAGAACACACCTCGCCAGCCCACTGGTGGCGGCGGCGACAGCGCTAACCGGAAAAATAACAGACCCAAGACAATATGAACTAAGTGACATCGCGTAGCAAGCTTACGTAATTTCTTCGTTGCTGAACATCCATGAGACGGGCCGCGGATTGGATGAGGCAGGCGAAAGCAGACCTGCTGAACACAAGTAATTACGCGTGGAGCTGTTTCGCAAGCCATCAAGCCACTGAAAAAGCGTTGAAGGCTGTTCTCGAAGATTTCGGCCATCCAAGGACAGGCAACGACCTCGTCGAGCTCGTCAACGAAGTCGACAAATTAACTCCAGCTCCGCGGGAGGTGAAAGATGATTCCCGCATTCTAAACAGATACTACATTACTTCGCTTTGTCCCAACGCTTTTCCCGGCGGAGCTCCATCCGATATGTTTGATGAGACCGATGCAGAGGATGCCCTATGGAGGGCAGAGAAAATCGTTGCTTTTGCCGGAGAAGCTACGGAGCTTGCCTAAGGCGGATAAGCTGGAAAACACTGTAAGAAACATTCTGCGTGAAAAAACTGGGGAGGTTGTTTCGGTTGTTTTGTTCGGCTCGATGGTGAAGGATGAATGGACAATCTACAGCGACTTCGACCTCATGGTCGTCGTTTCGCGGAATGGGCGAAGAATCATCGACCGCATGCTGGAATACAGCGTCTATGTGGAAGGGCCTGTCGACCTGTTCGTCTACTCGGTCGACGAGGTGTTGAAGATGTTTGAGGACTTTAATCTTTTAGTTCTTGATTGTTTGAAGGATGGTGTTGTCCTTTATGATAACGGTTTTTGGGAGGGGCTTCGGAGACGGTTGAAAGAGCTTGTGGAAAGCGGTGTTTTGACGCCGGAGCGCCGGGGATGGGCTGTCAAAATCACATGAAACAGCCGTCGGGCCCGTTGACGACATCATACGTGGCCAACGCAACCCATTTTAGCTTGCCTGAAGGTCTATTGGTTGGGAAGCTTTTGGGCAGTTTGGCGAAGATGTTCAACCCCGCCGCCGTCGCGTTGATCGGTGCGACGGACAGGCCCGGCTCCGTCGGGTTGTCTGTTCTGGAAAATCTTTTGACGGGGAAGACGCGTCGTCGAATCTACGCCGTCAACCCGAACCGTGAAACAGTTCAAGGCCTCAGATGCTATCCATCCATCAGAGATGTCCCCGAACACGTCGACCTCGCCGTCGTCGCGACACCCGCCAAAACCGTTCCATCCGTCGTCGAAGAATGCGGAGAAGCGGGCGTTGAAGGGGTTGTGATAATTTCGGCAGGGTTCAAGGAGATTGGGGAAGAGGGCAGACGGCTTGAAGAGGAAATCGACGAAATAAGACAGAGCTACGGCATCCGAATTCTTGGGCCCAACTGCATGGGCTTCATCAGGCCACACATTGCTTTGAACGCTTCGTTCTTCAACAAATACCCCGAGCCCGGTCAGATAGCATTCATTTCGCAGAGCGGAGCCCTTGGCTCGTCGATACTTGACTGGGCCGTCAGCAGACACATCGGGTTCAGCATGTTCGCGTCCCTCGGCTCGATGCTGGACATCGACTTCGGAGACCTCATCGACTTCCTCGGACAAGACCCCTACACCAAAAGCATCCTCCTCTACATGGAGAACGTCGGCAACGCACGCAAATTCATGAGCGCCGCGAGAGGATTCGCCCGCAACAAACCCATCATCGTCATCAAACCCGGCAAATACGAGATCGCGGCCAAAGCCGCCAAATCCCACACAGGAGCTCTGGTAGGCAGCTTCGACGTCTACAGAGCCGCCTTCAGAAGAGCAGGCGTTGTCCGAGTCGACGAAATACAGGAGCTTTTCAACTGCGCAAGCGTCCTCGACTCCCGCAGGCTACCCGTCGGCCCGAACCTCGCCATCGTAACCAACGCCGGAGGCCTCGGCGTGATAGCCGCGGACGCGGTCGAAGAATACGGCGCGCGGATGGCTTCGCTTTCGCCTCAGACCATCGAATCGCTCGACATGGTTTTGCCGAGTTTCTGGAGCCGTGGAAACCCCGTCGACGTTCTGGGAGACGCTGACGTCAGACGATACACGACTGCTCTGAAGCTTTGCTTGAACGACCCCAACGTCGACGGCGTCATCGTCATCTACACACCTCAGGGAGCGGCCCTGCCCAACGACCTCGCCGAAGCTGTCGTCAACATCATCAGAGAAACCGAATGGGTCAAGCCCGTGTTGGCTGTCATGGTCGGCGGCGAATCACTCGCCGAAGCCAGAAGAATCTTTCACGAAAACGATGTTCCCACCTATGAAACACCCGAGCAAGCCGTCAAAACCTACATCTACATGTACAAATACAAACGAAATCTCGAGCTTTTGTACGAAACGCCCGAAGACCTTCCGATAGACCCGTCGCCGCCCAAGAATTTTCTGAAGCTTTTGGTCAAGAAGGCGTTGAACGAAGGCCGTTACGTGCTGGGGCTCGACGAGGCCAACAAATTCCTCGACGTCTACGGAATACCGAGGCCCGAAGGAGAACTCGTCTCAAGCGTGGAGGAAGCCGTCGCCGCCGCAAGACGAATCGGATACCCGGTCGCACTCAAAGTGGTTTCGCCGAAAATCGTCCACAAAACCGACGTCGGCGGAGTCGTTCTCAACATATCGTCGGAGGAGATGTTGCGGAAGGCTTTTGTGAAGATGAATGAATCGTTTAAGACCGTTGTATCCGAAGCCGACGTCAGGGGTTTCTACGTTCAGCGGATGGTTGAGCCGGTTCACTACGAGTTGATCATCGGCTCGAAGAAGGACCCGGACTTCGGGTCGGTGATCATGTTCGGGGCTGGCGGTATTGCGACCGAGTTTATGAAAGACACGGCTGTCGGCCTGCCTCCGCTCAACCAGGTTCTGGCGCGGCGAATCGTCGAAGAAACTAAGATTCACGACGTTCTGTTGAAGGGATTGCGTAACAAGCCGCCTGCAAACCTCAGAAAAATCGAGGAAACAATCGTCCGGTTCTCCAACATCATCGTCGACTTTCCTGAAATCAAGGAAGCCGAAATCAACCCGCTGATGGTGGCCGGCGACAAAGTATCGGCGGCCGACTGCAGAATAGTCCTCGACCCCGGTTTCCAGCCCAGCGAAGAACCTTACCAGCACCTCGTCATCTCGCCATATCCCACGAAATATGTGAGGCCTTGGAGGCTGAAAGACGGTCGGACTGTTCTTCTCCGGCCGATAAAGCCCGAAGACGAGCCGATCGAATACGAGTTGATCAAAGGCTTGTCGGAGGAGTCGAGCCGTTTCCGGTTTTTCCAAGTCATCCGGGAAATTACGCACGAAATGCTGGTGAGGTTCTGCAACATCGACTACGACAGGGAAATGGCCATCATCGCCGAATACCGTGAAGACGGAAAGGTGAGGAACGTCGGCGTCGGTAGGCTGATCATCGACCCCGACAGAAGGAGGGCGGAGTTCGCGGTGCTGGTGGCCGACGACTTCCAAGGCCTCGGCCTCGGGACCAAACTCGTCGACACCCTCATCGAAATCGCGACGGAGAAGAAAATATCAACCGTCTACGGCATCATCCTCCCCGAAAACACGCGGATGATAAACCTCGCCAGAAAAATGGGGTTCACAGTCAAACGCCGCAGCGAAGACGTCTACGTCGAACTCAAACTCGACACGGAAAAACCCGTCGAAACAAAGCCCAAACCACGGCAAATAACCATCACCACCAAAGAAACATAACAATAATCAATTTTCTGCAGTTCGGCCTAGTGCTCCTCGATTTAATGGGTTTCACGGTCTTCCTGTTTTACGCTGATAATCTTTTTTCCAATCAGCGTGGGCTTCAACACAAGTATCGCCATCTTCCCTAGCCCTTCGTGTCGAGAAAATCCTCGTTAGTTCATTTTTTCGCGGTTTATCAGTTTAGGACGAAGTAAGCAACCCTTATACGTTTGATGTGGTCTGTTTTGATATGTTCCTTCTTTCCGATGAGAAATTGAAAATGGCCTTGAACAGGGCCGGAGAT
>JANWZT010000052.1 GCA_025054515.1 Candidatus Caldarchaeum sp. | reverse complement strand
ACAACACCGTCCTAACCCTCGACCTGTCATCGGTCGAGCCCTCCATCGCAGGCCCAGCGAATCCTGAGGATCGCATCCCACTTCGTGAAGCGAAGAAGAGAACACGGGAAATCATGGAAGCGTTTCTCAAGCAGGCGGGCATAACGCCGAGCACATCCAACGAACGCGAATGGTTCTACGAAGGAGGGGGCCCGCGGGCTCAAGTAACAGTCGTGAAGGAGAAGCCTGATGAGGTTTTTCACGGCTCGGTCGTGATAGCGGCCATCACCAGCTGCACAAACACGTCCAACCCATCGGTGATGGTTGGAGCCGGGCTGCTGGCCAAGAAGGCCGTCGAAAAAGGCCTCAAAACACCGGCCTACGTCAAAACAAGCCTCGCACCCGGCTCCATGGCCGTCACCGAATACCTCGAAAGAGCAGGCCTCACACCATATTTGGAGAAACTGGGATACAGCCTCGTCGGATACGGCTGTACCACGTGCATAGGCAACAGCGGCCCTCTGCCCGAGAAAGTCGTTGAACAAATCAAATCCAAGAACCTCTACACCGTGGCGGTGTTGAGCGGAAACCGCAACTTCGAAGGCCGGATCAACCCTCACGTAAGAGCCAGCTACCTGATGTCACCGATGCTCGTCGTAGCCTACGGCCTCGCAGGCAGAATAGACATCGACCTCGTGAACGAGCCAATCGGAATCGGAGACGACGGGAAACCCGTCTATCTCCGCGACATCTGGCCATCGCTCGAAGAAATCAAACAAACCATCAACAAATCCGTCGGCCCCGACGTCTTCGTCAGAAAATACGCCGACATCCTCAAGGGCGAAGAAAGATGGGAATCTCTTCCAGCGCCATCGGGAGAGACTTTCGAATGGGACCCGCAGTCCACCTACGTCCGCGAACCCCCCTACTTCATCAACTTAGGCAGAAAACCGGAGGAACCAACTGACATAGTCAACGCCCGCGTCCTCGTCCTCCTCGGAGACCGCGTAACAACAGACCACATCTCGCCGGCGGGAGCGATACCCGTCAACAGCCCAGCCGGTAAATACCTCATCGAAAAAGCCGTCGACCCAGTCGATTTCAACACCTACGGAGCGAGAAGAGGCAACCACGAGGTCATGATACGCGGCACCTTCGCCAACATCCGCCTCAAAAACCTCCTCACCGAAGGAAAGGAAGGCTGGTGGACAATCTACCACCCGACGGGCGAAACCACCACCATCTACGACGCCTCCACCCGTTATCAAGCCGCGGGAACACCGCTCATCGTCCTCGCGGGAAAAATGTACGGCGCCGGCAGCTCACGCGACTGGGCCGCAAAAGGAACACGCCTACTCGGAATAAGGGCCGTGATCGCCGAAAGCTATGAGAGAATTCACAGGAGCAACCTCGTCGGCATGGGTGTTCTTCCTCTACAGTTCGAAGAGGGACAGGGATGGAAACAGCTTGGGTTGACGGGCCGCGAAACCTACACCATCACCGGAATAAGCGAAGGCCTCACCCCGCGCAAAAAACTCACCGTAACCGCCACAGACGAAAAAGGCAACACCAAACAATTCACCGTAACCGCACGCCTCGACACAAAAATCGAAATCGAATACTACCGCCACGGCGGCATACTCCCATACGTCCTCCGCCGACTCATGTAACCATCCAGCATCAGACCTCGGGCCAAATCACTTAGATGCATCTTAAAATCTCGTCCCATTTTTTCGACAACGGCCAACCGGTCGAACTCGAATGATAGAAACGGTTTGATGAAACATTTTGCACGTTTGAACGACCAAAATGTTTACATTTTGGTGAATAATTGATAACATGTGGAGTCTCAAGTTAAACCAAGCGAGGAAAATGAGAAACTCGCCCGCCTTTTCGCAGCGCTAGGAAACCCTTTACGCCTAAACATCCTCAAAATAGTGTCCTCCAGCGACCGACCCCTTCACATCAAAGGAATAGCCCGCATCATCAAAACCCGGTACCCAATAACCTACAAACACGTCAAAACACTCCAAGAAGCAGGGCTCGTAACAATCTATGAAGTCGGAAGATCTCGAGTAGTGTCCCCTAAGACCAGCGACCTTTACCGGAAAATAACGGGGTTTGGAGAAGAAATTCTATCTTGAATGATGTTTACCTTTTAGTAAAAATAAAGTGAATCATCTGTAAAGTTAATATACAAGGCATATTATAACGAGTTTGTGAATAATCGTCAAAAGCTTGCTGGAGCAATATCCTTGGCTGCCCTCGCATATGTGATGGGTCTGGCGCCGGCCAGCATTCCGTTCCCGCTGCTGCCGTTTCTCCGGTTCGACCTCGCCGAAATTCCCGACACCGTCTCCTTCCTGCTGTTTGGATGGAAGTTCGGCGTCATCACGGCCCTCGCCCACTGGTACGGCCTCGTCGTAACCGCGACCGGTGTCTTTTCGCCGCCGCCGATACCGCAGCTGATGAAGCTGACGGCTGTGCTGTCGATGTTCCTCGGCATCTACGTCGGGCTTAAGGTGGCGGACAGGATTGGCCGCGGCCGGGTTGTGCTTTCGACGGTCGGCGGCATAGCCGTCAGAGCAGGAGTAATGGCGCCGATCACCTTCGCCCTCTACTACGTGCTGTTTCCCAACATCTACTTGGCCTTCGGAAAAAGAACGTTGACCAACTTGGGGTACGTCGTCGAAACAGACCTCGCCGTGGCCCTCATCATCACCGGGTTGACCGCCTTGTTCAACGCCATATCAGCGGCCTACCTCGTCCCCCTCAGCCATTCCATCGTAAAGGCCGTCCGAAAAGCTCTCGGCCCACGGCTGGCCCTTCCCGAGAAAACATAACCCCCTCCCCCCTCTTTTTTATCAGCATCACTTTTTATAAGCGGCCGACAAGCTGGAAAATCAGGCTGATGACCAAGAAAACGGCTGAAAAAGAGATTGACGTGTTTGATTTGCAGAGCATCGATGGTGTTGGGAAAGCGACGGAGGAGAAGCTCAACTCGGCTGGGATCACTTCGGTGCTCGACCTCGCCGCCGCAACCCCGCGCGAACTCGTGGAGCTGGGCATAGGCGCCGAGAAAGCAGAGGAGCTTTGTCTGAAGGCCCGGCTTCTGCTCATCGAAAGCGGTTTTCTGGATAAAGAGTTCGTTCCAGCGACGGAAGTTCTGGAACGCCGGAAATCGATGCAGAAGCTCACCACCGGTTCGAAGGCCTTTGACTCGATGCTGGGCGGCGGCATCGAAACACAGGCCATCACGGAGCTCATCGGCGAATACGGGTCTGGGAAAACCCAGATATGCCACACCCTCTGCGTAACAGCACAGCTTCCACGAGATCAAGGCGGACTCGATGGAGCGGCCATCTACATCGACACCGAAGCGACCTTCAGGCCCGAACGAATAGTCCAAATCGCCGAATCACGGAACCTCGACCAGCGGAAAACCCTCGAAAACATCATCTTCGCAAGCGTCTACAACTCCAGCCACCTCCAGCTCACCGTCAAAGAACTCGGCCGATACATCGAGAAATACAAAGCACGCCTCGTCATCGTCGACTCCATTATTTCGCATTTCAGGGCGGAGTTCATCGGCCGCGGAACTTTGGCTGAACGGCAGCAGCGTTTGAACGACCTGCTTCACAGGCTTCTCCGCACCGCCCAAGTCCACAACGTGGCGATAGTGGTAACCAACCAAGTCCAAGCCAACCCCGACCAGTTCTTCGGCGACCCCAACAAACCCAGCGGAGGACACGTCCTCGCCCACAGCAGCACCTACCGCATCTTCATTCGCCGAGCAGCAAACAACACACGCCTCGCACGCATCATCGACAGCCCCTACCACCCACCGACAGCCGAAGCCTACTTCAAAATCACCGAAAAAGGCGTCGAAGACCTACAGGAGAAATAGAAACAACTTGTACTACAGCGGGAAGAACGTTGACGACTGGTCTGAAGAAAGAAATTCTACGGCTGCTGGAGGAGGACGAAGAGTTCAGGCAGCGGTAGCGGGTAGGCTGGGAATTCTCGAACTTCTCACATGACTCGACAAGCTGGAGGAGAGTATTGAGAAGCTGGTGCAGAACGCTAACAAACTGTTGGAAGATGTGAAAACGCTCCGGAAGGGTCGGGAAAACCTTTGGGAAGGTGATTTTAAGCTGTGGGAAGAGGTAAAAGGCCTTCGCGAGGGACAGGAGAAGTTGTGGGAAAATAATAACAGGCTTTTGGGGGAGGTGCGTGACATGAGCATTACTTTGAATAGGGTTGCGGTGACGTTGGATCAGCGTTGTTGGGCATAGGTTAAAGTTTGTTGATTCGGAGGAGGTTGACATTTACGGCGTGGTGGATGATGTTTGTGTCGTGGGTGGGGCGACTGTTAGGCTGGACACGGGGTTGGTTGACGAGCTGTTCGAGAAAGTTCGGTTCATCCGGGACCGGAGGCCTGATTTGCTGACCTTGGATTATGCTCGGGAAAGGAATGTTTGGGTTTGAAGTGGAGCGGCGGCCTTACGCCTTTTGTGGCTGAGGAGGCGTAGTTACTGGTAGCGTTTCATTTTGACGATGTGTTGGGGTTCTTTGACGAGTCCGTAGGTTAGGACGTAGGTGTCTCCGGGTTCGGCGAGGCCTGTTTCTTCGAGTTTTTGTTCGAGTTTTTCGAGGCCTTCGGTGTAGGTTTGTGCTTCGACGATTAGTGGGATGACTCCCCACATTATTTGGAGGCGTGGGATGACGTGTTTGTTGGGTGTTGCGGCTATCGTGCCGCTGACTGGTTTGAACCGGGCGATTCTCCGGGCCATGTTTCCCTGCATGGTGAAGATGGCGATTTTTGCGGCGAGTGATTCGGCGAGGTTGACGACTTCGAGGGCGAATTTGTCGACGGTGTCGGCGTCGGACGGCAGAGTTCTTCGCGGGGTTGTTCCTTTTTCGTAGGTTTCAGCTATTCTCGCCAGCCACTGGATTGATTCGAGCGGATATCGGCCGACCGCTGTTTCCGCCGTGAGCATCAGTACGTCAACCCCGTCTTCTACGCATGACATGACGTCGACGATTTCGCTCCGTGTTGGAACGGGTTCGTTGACCATGGTGCCGAGAAGCTGGGTGGCGACGATGACGGGTTTGCAGGCGTTGTAGGCTGCTTCGATGATTGTTTTTTGGAGGCGTGGAACGAGTTCGAGCGGAAAATGCATCCCCAAATCTCCTCTCGCAATCAATACTGCGTCGCTTTCTTCGCTGATTTCGACGACGTTCTTCACCGCCGAAGGTGTTTCGATTTTGGCGATGATGCCTATCTGCGGGCTTCTTGTTTCGAGGAACTGTTTTATGGATTTGATGTCTTCGGCGGTTTTGACGAAGCTGAGCCCGACGTAGTCGAGGTTCATTTCGGCGGCTGTTTCAAGGCCTTCTCTGCAGAGCCCGAAATAATCCGGTGTTTCAACTTCTTTGCCTCTTATCACGATAGATTTGTTGGGCGATATCGACGTGGGCCTTGCTGCTTCGACTGTTATCGAACGGCCTTCATGGGCCGTGACCTTGAGGATTCCGCGGCCGTCGTCGAAGACTATGATGTCTCCGACGTCGACGGTTTTGAAGAACTCCGGGCTGGGAAGCGTTACGGGGCCGTTGAGGGAGAAGCGGATTTTTTCTCCGACGTCGAGATCTATGGATGTTTCCAAGCCGGTGATGCGGACGGAGCCGCCTTTGAGGTCGCCCATCAAAACGATGTTTTGGCCTGTTTTTTCAGCGGCTTCGCGAGCGTTTGCGGCTAATGTGTTCCAGAGCTGTGGGTTGCCGTGGCTGAAGTTGATTCGGAATATTCTGCATCCGTGTATGATGGCTTTCGCGATGTCCTCCACTGTGGAAAGTGAAGGCCCGAGCGTGCAGGCTATCTTTGTCTTCAACCTACGCGTCCTTTTTTCGTCAACGTAAAATACCTAACGCGTTAATCTCCTTCAACCTCCTAATCATCATCTTCTTCCTCGATAGACGGAGCTTATCGACGTCGACGCCGCCGTAGTCATATACGCCGCGGCCTCTGTCCATGCCCAGCCTGCCCTCTTCAACCAGTTTCCGCAACATCGGCGGCGGCTTGAAACGTTCCGCTTGAAGGGCCTCGGCGAGATATTCATCCACTTTGTGTAGGATGTCTACGCCGCCCCAGTCGAGGAATTCCATCAACCCATGCACCCCCAGCCTAAACCCGATTCCAGCCATCAACGCCGCGTCGACCGCCTCCGGCGAAGCAACGCCTTCACCTATGATACGGAGAGCTTCGTTCATCAACGCCGCCTGAAGCCGTGCCGACACATATCCCGGGCTGTCTCCGCAGACCACGGGTGTTTTGCCGCATCTTCGGAGAAAATCCACTGCCTCTTCTATGGTTTCGCTGGATGTCATGGGTGATGGCGCGACTTCGACGAGTGGGATGATTTCGGCGGGGTTTATCCAGTGGGTGACGAGGAACCGTGAAGGAGTTTTGACGAATTGGGCGATGGTTGAAGGCCTTATGCTGCTGCTCGTTGATGCTATTAGCGTGTCTTCGGTTATGTGTTGGCAGAGCTGGTGGTATACTGTTTTTTTGGTTTCGATGTTTTCGGGAACTGCTTCGACGACGTGGAAAGCTTCTTCGAGGCCTTCGTAGCCCTTGACGAATGATATGCGGTTGATGATTGCGTCGGCTGTTTCCTGAACGGCTTGTTCTTCTATGAAGAGCCGTAGGGCTTCGCGGATATTTCGGAAAGCCGTTTCGCGGATTTTCTCCTCCTCTCCTTCGGGTCTTTGTTTTACGTCGCGGAGCCTCGTGTGGAACCCGTGCATGGCCACGCACAGCGCGATGCCGTGTCCGATTCGGCCGGCGCCGACGACATCGAAGAAATGCATGCACTTCCGTTTGGATAGTTGTTTGTAAATGTTTGTATTGGCCTCAATCTTCGTTGATTGAGTTGCCGCGGTTTAGCGTCGTCGTGGAAGGCGACAGAGATTTTCAAACATACCTGAAGATCGCGGAGATCGTCGACGGCTGCGGGTTGTTTTCGTTACAGTTTTATGAACATCTACCGTTCAGGCCTGCGTGGGGTCTTGCATGCTCTCTCGTCGGCTCGGTTCGGAACACGCGTCTCGGCCCCGTAACCGTTCCAGCCACCCTCTACACACCCGAGGTCAACGCCCGTTTCCTCGCCTACCTTCATTCAGCCGGCCCGGGAGCGGTTCTCGGCATATCCCGTGGAGCATACGTCAGCCGGGCATCGATTCAGCAGGTCGTCGCAACCGTCACACAAACAGTGGAAGAAGTCCGGAAAATCACGTGGACGCCTTCTTTCAAACCGGTCATCTACGTCGGAACCAGCGGCCCCGTCCTCACGAAAACAGCGTCATCGATGCCCCAAGTCAGCGGAATAGTCGTCGACAACCTCGCAAACCCTGTTTACGCGGCCGAGATGCGGCGTTGGATGGATGAGGCGGGAGCGGTTGATAAGGAGCTTGTGGCACGGCCTTTCACCTACATCACGGACGACGATGGGATGGATGAATTTTTCGATGTTTTGAAGAAGTATGTCGTGGACCTTGTGGACGGGTCGCCGATGATGGCCGCCGCGGGTCTGAAGCTCGATGATTTATCCAATCCCGATGAAGATACGAAAGCTAAGGCGTTGGATTGTTTTGCGGTCTACGGCTCCGTCGACGACATTTTAGAGAAAACGGCTAAGCTTTTGCGGGCCGGTGTCAATCATGTCTGCTTCGGCCATCCCATAGCATCGGACATAGTCGAGGGTGTAAAAACCATTTGTCAGCGAATCATACCCCGTCTGCTGGAGGAGTTCGGTTAGAAGTCGCGCCACTTGGTGGTTACTACGGCGAGCGATATTCCCAAAACAGCCATGACTGCTACCAGAAGGGTGGGGAAGAACGCTGTTTCGATAGAGCCTGCGACGAGTGTTTCCCTTAGGGCTACGTGGAAGTAGTAGAGCGGCACGTAGCGGGCT
>JANWZT010000051.1 GCA_025054515.1 Candidatus Caldarchaeum sp. | reverse complement strand
GTGATTGTTTCGGCGATTTTTTGGTGGAGGTTTTTTTCGAGTTTTTTCATGAGGTTTTCTGTATAGTTTGTTTGGGATGTCGGGTATACGTTGTAGACTGAAAGGGGGATTAGACCGAATGGTGTTCCAGCAACGTAGACGTCGAAATCAGCCGAGCTGATTGTTTCGGCGATTTTTTCCAGAAGGTTTGATATGTTTCTCGAAGTTACGGCTCGATGGCTGACGATTACGGCCGTGTTTGACTGCGGGGCGGAGAATGTTTCGAGATTTTCTACGATTCTCCTGTATTCCGGTCTTTTGATACTGTTTTCGTCGTAGAGGAACAGGCCTCTCTTCTTGGTTACCGGGGTGTGAATCATCATGGTTTTGACCGTATCTTCATCGCTGAACATGTTGGTGAAGGCGTCAAAAAGGGCTGGATGCGCTTTAGCCCTTTTTTCCAAAAGCTCGAAAAGCCTTCCCTCCCAAAGGGCCTGCTTGACCGCGTTCACCTCCTCAAAACAAACATGAAGGTTGTGTAGCGCCAACAACTTGAACCGTTCGGGTTTCTCCAAAGATTTTAGCTCTCTCGCAGAATATTCCAGACAAATTCGGCAACTGCAAGGAAGGTATGCGAGATTTTCTATCCGCGTCGTTCCGTCCTGTGTCAGGTATCGGTCTTCGCTGGCAAAAAGGGCGTAGGAGGCGGAGTCGAACAAATCCACGCCAAGAGCGATTGCAAAGGCGAAGACCATCGGATGGCCCGCGCCGAACAGATGAAGAGGCTTGACCGGCCCGAGCAAGCCACGGGTTGAGGAAATCATCGAAGTCAGTTGTTTGTACCGGTAGGCCGTCATCAGTGGGACGGGGCTTCCGAGGCAGTATAGACTGAACCCAAGTTTTTCGTATTCGTCAACGCATCGGGCGACCAAATCTCTGTAGAGTCCTCCCTGAACGGGGCCGACCCAGACGCATCTGCTTTCCGGTTCAACCAACTTCATCGTCAGTCTCACGTTGGCCAAAGTTTCCTCGACGGTTTTCTCCGCCTCCCGCCGGCTCACCAACCCAGTCGGCCTGTCAAGCGGGACAGCGATGTCGGAGCCAATAGCTTCCTGGAAAACAGCGATGTCAGCCGCCGACGCAGCCACGTCGCCGTAGACCAACACCTGATAGCCGCCGGAATCAGTCATCACGACGCCGTCGAAATCGATAAACCCGTGAACACCTTTTTCAACAACGGTCTCCTTAAACCGTTTAAAAAGAATGTAGGCATTCGTGATGACTATTTGACAACGAAACAGCTTCTTCATTTCCATGGGCGGTATTACTTGGTTGACGGGGTTTATGACCGGGACGAAGGTAGGCGTTTCAACCCTTTTACCGCCCAAATGAAGGACGCCGATTCTACCCAGCAAATCCTTATGTTTTACCTCGAACTCTGCCTTCATCCAGAAACAGACTCGTTGCCGACCAAGTATTAAATCAGGAGGCAAACCATTATTAACACCGTCGCACAACAGAAAACAGCATGCTCGAAACCGAAGTCTTTTTCATCGACAGAAACGAGAACCTGAAGGTGTCGAACGGTGTTTTGGTCGAAGGACTGCCCGGCATCGGGCTGGTGGCCAAGGTGGCGGTCGCTTATTTGTTGCGCAACATGGAAGCGAAAAAGATAGTGAGGTTTTTTTCGCCCTTCTTCCCGGCTATTGGCTACATTTCGGAGGGCAAGCTGATTTTCAGCTTCGCCGACATCTACCTCGCAAACCACACTCCCCCGCTACTGATTCTTTACGGAAACGCCCAACCATCCACAAGCTACGGACAATACGACCTCTGCCATAAGATCATCGATGTCTCGAAAAAAATCGGTGCATCAACCGTCCTAACGATAGGAGGTTACGGCAAAGAATCCGTATCCGAGAAAAGAACGATCTACTGCTCGTCGACAGATTCTTCGTTCCTCGACGAATGGGTGAAGAAGGTGGACGGCGTTAAATACAGCGGACAGATAGTCGGCGCCGCAGGGCTTTTGACCGTGCTCGCGTCCGAGTCGGGAATGCGGAATTTCTCGATGCTTGTCGAAACCGCAGAAATGGCTCCAGACTTTTTCGCCGCGAGACGCGCGGTGGAGGCCATCGTTAAACTTTTGGACCTTAAATTGAAAATCCCGACCGCAGAAGAGCTTTCCAGAGCATATCTCCTAAGCCTTATGGACTTTGAGGCTTTTTAAACTGCATGAGGTTAAATATTTGGGCACGTATTCGCTTTTTTAGATTGGATGTCGGCTGAAGACGAAGAGCTTGAGCGTATTCGGCAGCAGAAGATGGCTGAGATGCAGGCACGCGTCGCTGAAGAACAGGCGCGACGCCAGAGGGAGCTCGAGAAGGCGGCGGCTCTTCGGGTCATCCTAACACCGGAAGCACGGCAAAGGCTGAACAACCTAAAACTAATCAAACCCGAAATAGCGGAAAAGGTTGAATCTTATTTGATACAGATTTCGCAGAGCGGCAACGTCCGGCTACCCATAGACGACAACGGCCTCAAACTCATTCTCGACAAAATCATGCCCAAGAAAAAAGAGACGAAGATTGAATGGCGTTCGAGGAACACGGGGTGGTGAAAATGGTCTACATCGACGAAAAAACTCATTTGGAAAAGTTTCGCCAGTTCATAATCCTCAACACATGTGCTACGTACATGCCGGCCGCCTACCTCCACGATACATCGGTGTTTCCCGAAAGAGACCCCGAACACGGCACGATATACGTCGAAGCTGTTTCCAAAATTCCTCTCCGGGAAATGAGAGACATAAAGTTCGTCAAGGTCGCTGAAGTCCTCGGCGTGATCTACAAATCGAAAAGCGGCAACACGGATTTGAAGTGGCGACAACTTAAAGGGCTTTTCGGGCGGGTTACGGGCGAGGCATCGCCGAATTCGGTCGTCAACCTTCTAGAATCAGGGGTTTTGAGGAAGGATTATATTCTCAAGAAAATCGAGCAATCAGCTTCCAAAACTGAAGAAGAGACCGGCTAAACATACGCTTAAGAATGGGTTTTTTCTCTCGGGAAGATGTTATGAAGGTGGCTTTAGCCTACAGCGGTGGTCTCGACACGACGGTGATGATAAAATGGATTAGCCAGCGTTACAACGCTGAGGTCATCACCGTAACCGTTGATGTGGGACAGGACGAAGATTTTGAAGAGATCGAGCAGAAGGCCTACAAAAGCGGTGCCGTCAAACATTACAGCGTCGACGCCAAACAAAAGTTCGCGGAAGAATATGTTGCGAAAGCGATTAAAGCCAACGCCCTCTATGAGAAAAGTTATCCTCTTTCCTCCGCTTTGAGCAGGCCTTTGATCGCTGAAGAAACGGCGAAGGTCGCGTTGAAGGAGGGGTGTGATGCCGTTGCCCATGGTTGTACGGGAAAGGGAAACGACCAGCTACGTTTCGACGCAACGTTTGCGTCGGTTGCACCCGACTTGAAAATCATCGCGCCTGTTCGAGAATGGAACATGAGCCGCGACGAGGAAATCGAATACGCCCTCGAACACAGACTACCCATCAACCCAGTCAAAAGCAGGTTCAGCGTCGACGAAAACCTCTGGGGCAGGTCCATCGAAGCGGCCGAGCTCGAAGACCCGTGGACCGAGCCACCGGCCGAGGCCTTCAAACTCGTCAAACCAATCGAGCAAACACCAGACAAGCCCGAGGAGCTGGTCATCGGCTTCGCCGACGGAATACCTACTACTTTAAACGGCGAAAGAATGGGATTGGTCGAGTTGATCCGGAAACTCAACGTTGTTGGAGGCCTTCACGGCTACGGGTTGGTCGACCACGTCGAAGACAGGGTCGTGGGCTTAAAATCGAGAGAGGTCTACGAACTGCCAGCCGCACTCATTTTGATAAACGCTCATTCAGACCTCGAAAAAATGTACTTGGGCCGTCGGTTCCAATCCTTCAAACAAATCGTTGACACGACCTGGGCTGAGCTTGTCTACGGCGGCCTCTGGGCGGACCCGCTACGCAAAGCCCTCGACGAATTCATCGACTATTCTCAGAAAGGCATAAACGGGGAGGTCAGGCTCCGTCTTTTCAAAGGCTCTATGCGGCTCGTAGGCCGGAGGGCCGAAAAGCCGTTGTACCATCACAAATATATCACGTATGCTCGGGAAAGCGTTTTCGACCAGAAGGCGGGTGAAGGATTTTCGAAGCTGTGGAGCCTTGAAACCCGTTTGAGCAGTTTGAGGGAGAAGGGTTAGGTTGGAGGCGCCGCACCGCGGCGGAATGCTTTCACGGAAGATGGATGAAGACGCGGCTCGCTACACGTCGTCGTCCGCCTTCGATAAAGAAATTTTCGAAGCGACAGTCTATGTTAACGCCGCACACATAAAGGCGTTGGAAAAACTCGGCGTCATCAAACATGAGGAATCGGCGGAAGCTTTGAAGGTTCTGCGGTCTCTTTTGCGGGATAGGCCGGAAATCCCGCAGACAGCTGAAGACATCCACATATTCATCGAGTCTCTGGTGTCGAAAGCCGTGCCGGCTGTTGGTGAGATGCTGGCTCTGGGCAAAAGCAGGAACGATGCCGTCGTCGCGGCCGTCAAACTCGAGGCAAAACGGAGGATATACGCTCTGATGAAGAGAATTTTCGAAGCCGTCGAAGAACTTCTCAACCGCAGCATGATTGAAAGGGATACGCTCTTTCCCGTCTACACCCATCTTCAAAAGGCCGCGCCGGCGACATTTGGTTTTGTCCTTCAGTCCTATGGTGTGAGGCTTCTCCGATCTGTTTTGGCTTTGAACGCAGCTTTGGACGCATGTGAAGAATGTCCTCTCGGCTCTGCAGCTGTGGCCGGGACTTCCATACCTATCGACAGAAGATACATCGCCGAAACCCTCGGCTTCAAGAAAATCAGCGTCAACGCTCTTGAGGCCACTGCCTCCCGGGACTTCCTCATCGGCCTTCTTTCAGCCCTTCTCCAGACTTGTATCGTTCTATCTTCTTTCGCTGAGGAGATGGTTCTGTATAGCTCCGAGGAGTTTGGGGTTTTGTCGATGCCTGAAGAATTTTCCGCTACGAGTAGCATCATGCCGCAGAAACGCAACCCTGTCGTCGCCGAAATCATGCGCACGAAAACAGCTGAGCTGCTGGGTCTTCTCACGTCCGTTACCTTGATTTTGACCCGTCAGCCAAGCGGCTACAACCTCGACCTCCAACAGACCACTCCAAAGCTTTGGAAAGCCGTTGAAGAAGTCGACGAAAGTATCAAACTTTTGACTAAGATAGTCAAATCCGTCGAAGTCGTCCGCACCAAGGCCCTCGAGGCCTGCGGCCCTCCCACGGCGGCGGTCGAAGTCGCCAACACCCTATCGATGGAGAAAGGCGTCGGCTTCCGCACGGCACACCAAATCGCGGCTAAAATCAGCAAAAGCTTGGCATCGAAGACGCTCGATCAAGAAAGGCTGAACGAGATTTTTAGGGAACATGGTCTTGAGCCTTTGAAGATAGAGGAGGTGTTGTCGATGATGGACCCCGTGAAAGCGGTCAGCCGCTATGTTGTCGATGGGTCGGCGAACCCTGTAAAAGTAGCCGAAGCCAACCTTTTACTCTTGAGCGAGGTCAGAAGCTACAAAAACGACATTCAGCTTCGGAGCAAAGATCTGTCGGATGTTCTGGAAAGATTGTTAGGCTGAATCGATTTCTCTGGCAAATTCTGTGTAGATTTTGGCCGCTGTGATGATGTCTTTTATTTCGACCGCCTCCATGGCTGTGTGGGCGAGGGTCGAATCTCCGGGGCCGCACGCCACGATGTTTGGTGTGACAGCTACGAGTGTGTTCATGTCGCTCGTTCCAGTTTTCTTGACGATTTTGGGTTTCAGCCCCAGCCGAAGCATGGCTCTCTGCAAGCCTCTGGCGGCGGCGTTTCCAACGCTCGTCACGACGGGCTCTGTGATGTCGATGACTTCCATCTCGCAGTCCGATGCCTTTACGAATTGCTCTAGCTTTGAGATGATTTCCTTCGAAGTGTAAGGATGTGGAAAACGTATGTTCAAAGTTCCTTCAGCTTTCTCGGGAATTCTGCTAATCCAGTCGCCGGCATGCAAAGTCGTTAGCGCAGACGTTATTTCCTCGTAGCGTTCGCCGCCGAATTCGTGCTCGACTAGATTCCAGAGCTTGAGAATTTTGGTCAACGCCGATTCCGCGATGTATGGAGCTGATGCGTGGCCTCCTTGCGCACGTGCGTGAACTTTGACGCTGACACTCCCCCTGTAGGAAACAGCTATCCCAACGGTTCCGGTCGGCTCTCCGATGATGATCGAATCGGCTTTAACGCCTTCTTCGACCAGCTTCTTCGCGCCGCTGCCCATCCCCTCTTCGTCAACAAGACCGGCAACGATCAGCCGAACGTTCTTCAGCTTGTCGGAAAGGTATCCACCTGCCAAAAGCATCGCGGACAAAGGCCCTTTCGCATCAACCGCGCCCCTGCCGCTAATCCTTCCTTCAGAAACTTTAACCCGCAGTTCGCCGGGCACAGTGTCGACGTGGCTGACCAACATAACCGTCCGTCCACCCCTTCCGACCGCCGCAAAATAGTTGCCGACCTCATCCCTCCAAACGTCACGGTAACCAAGGTCTCCGCAAACACGGTACCAAGTTCTTTCCAAACGCCGCTCCTCACCGGGCGGCGTGTAGACTTCCATCAACTGGACAAGCGTTGAAACCACTGCCTCTTTGTATATCTCGACCGAGCTCAAACCCTTTTCTGAAAAATGTTTCTTATCCGTTTTGTTATAAGTATTTGCGTAATGCTTTAAACATCTTTCATCGCTTTAGCGTTGTGGCAAGAATTAAGACGGTTATCATGGGAGCGGCTGGACGCGATTGAGCCTGAAAAGGCTCCGCGAGTTCCACAACTTCAACGTCTACTTCCGCGACAGGCCTGAGTATGAAGTGGTGGCATTCACCGCCGCTCAGATACCCGGGATTGCGGGTAGAAGTTATCCTACTTCGCTAGCCGGCCAGCTCTATCCAAACGGCATCCCAATCTACGACGAGTCCGAGCTTCCCAGAATAATTGATAAACACGGCGTGGATTTGGTGGTTTTTTCCTACAGTGACGTCAGCCACGAAGAGGTTATGCATAAGGCCTCGCTGGCGCTCGCCCGTGGCGCAAGCTTTATGCTTTTGGGACCGCGTGCGACGATGCTCAAATCGCAGAGGAAAGTTGTCGCGGTCACCGGTGTAAAGACTGGGGTGGGAAAAAGCACCATCACGCGGCTGGTCGTCAAAACCTTGAAGGGGTTGGGGGTTGATGTTGTCGTTGTCCGTCATCCCATGCCCTACGGTGTTTTGGAAAAACAAGTTGTCCAAAAGTTCGCCAGCGAAGACGACGTCGAAAAACATCGGTGCAGTGTTGAGGAAAGGGAGGAAATTGAGCCGCATGTCCGGGAAGGGACGGTTGTCTTCACGGGAGTGGATTACGGCCTTGTCCTCAAAGAAGCCGAAAAGACGGCTGAGGTCATCGTCTGGGATGGGGGCAACAACGACTTCCCGTTCTTCAAGCCAGACCTACATTTGACGGTCGTGGACGCGACAAGGCCCGGCCTCGAAAGCGCGACCTATCCCGGAGAAACCAACGTCTTGATGGCGGATGTGCTCGTGATTCACAAAGCCGATAAAACTTCTGCGGAAAAATTGGAAAAACTCGCTGAAAATCTGCGGAAGATTAATCCGCGGGCGGAAATTGTTGTGACGGCATCGAAGACGGTCGTTGAAGCTGACGTCCGTGGGTTGCGTGTTGCGGTGGTTGAAGACGGGCCTTCAGTGACCCATGGCGGAATGTCCGTGGGCGTTGCTTATGAAACCGCTGTAGCGGCTGGAGCAGTTGTAGTCGACCCGAGGCCATACGCCGTTGGCTCGATCGCCGAAGCCTACATGCAATACAGCCACATCGGCCCAGTCATCCCGTCGTTAGGATACACGGAAATGCAGCTGAAAGATTTGGAAAAAACACTCAAAAACGTTCCCGCCGATGTCATAGTTTCGTCAAGCCCCGCGGATTTGTCGAAGCTGGTAGCCGTCGAGAAACCGTTTATCCGTGTATGGTTTGAGGCCGTTCAGGTCGGCGGAAGGCCGCTGTCAGAGATTCTCAGCGGCCTTTTCACGAAGACCTGAAAATTCGCGGGCTGTTTTTCTCAGCGTTTCAGCC
>JANWZT010000050.1 GCA_025054515.1 Candidatus Caldarchaeum sp. | reverse complement strand
CCCGAACCAAGCCTCCCCGTATGCGAAGCGACGTTGATGCCCGTCTCCGACGAATACACCTATATCCACCACAACTCCATCCAAATCGGCGCTCTCAAGTACATAGAGAAGGCCCCCTAGATGAGCTACGGGTTCGACGAATTCGAATCGAAGCTCGGCCAGTTCATTTACACGATGGTGATGTATGAAAGGCTCCGCGACTATCTCCTCGAAAAGCTCAAAGGAAAAGACCGGCTCTCCGTCAGAATAAACCTCGGGTCGGACAAATCGGGAAATCAGGTATTCATGGACGTGATACTGACGGCGGTGAGGCCCCAGCTTCTGATGAAGTCGGAAAAAACCACGGAGCCTACGAAGAAAACCCTTTTGCTGGTTTTGTCCAACGATAGGGTAGCGGGTGAACAGGGCCAGATTGCCTCGGAGATGGAGCGGCTAATTTTGGAAAGCTTGAAGTGGTGGCATGGATATTTTGGAGAGAAAGACCGGTTGATGCTGAATGAATGGAGGTCCGAAAAGGCCGAAGTCTTAGTGGGTAACGTTGTGGGGGCAGTCGTCGAGATACCGGTCGGGAAAGTTGTTGTTCCTCCGGCTTTGGGAGTTTCCGTTTCGGAGGAGGAGTACGAAGTTTTGGCTCAGTTCGCGGAGATTCTAGGACCTGTAATAGTGAGGCCGATGGAGAACGGGTTATTTGAGCTGGTCAGCGGCGCGAAGATTTTCAACGCTTTAGTCAACAAACTGGGTTACGAAAAAATCAGGGCCATCGTCCTTGACATCGACGAAGAAGGAGCCTCAAGCATTCGCTCCGAACATGACGAAAAAACCGAAAAATTTGTAAAAACGGTTCTCTCTAGATAACCTGTGCCCGGAATCCTAAGGAAAATTCAAGGGTTTTTCATGGAAAGGCCGCCCAATTTCTCGATGGTAACCGATGATGTTGCGGCGAGCGGTTTGCCGAGCACCAGAAAACACATCACTTATCTCCGCAAAATTGGCATAACCGCTATAGTCAGCTTGACCGAAAACCCCTTACCCGGTAAACTGCTCGACGGAAGCGACATCAAATATTTTCATTTCCCCCTGCAGGACCATCAGCCCGCAGACCCGGGCAAAATCCAAGAGATCGTGAAAACCCTCCGAAAACTTGTGAACGGAGGGGAGAAAGTTCTGGTCCACTGCCTCGCGGGCCTTGGACGTACCGGAATGGTTTTGACTGCTTACTTGATGGCTGAAGAGAAGAACGGATGGAGGGAAAGTTTGGAGAAGGTGAGAAAGTTGCGTCCGGGTTCCGTTGAACCAAATCAAGAGAAGACGCTTGAAGAATTCGAGAAACTGGTTAGACTTGGCTTTTGATGAGTGAAGCGATTTTCAGGCCTATGCTGGGGACTTTTGACAGTTCTTCGACCGATGCTTTGCGCAGGTCTTCAAGGGTTCGGTAGCCGGCGTTGTATAGATTTCTCGCACGGACTCTTCCTACGCCTTGAAGAACAACGAGGGGAAGCAGCTCCTGCTTGACCCCGTGCTCGAGACGCGATGACAGAACGTCGAATTCACGCATCAACATCCTTTCCCCCAGAATCTGCATCAGCTGCGAAGCGGAATAAGCCATCCAGCTCGTTCTCTCCCGTAACACGGCCAAATCACCCGGCTCAACCCCAAACCTTTCGTAAATTTCTCCTTCACCCGTTTCGTCAACCCACGCCTTCATCAACACAGCGGTCTTCAGAGAATCCAAAAACATCTCATAATCTTCCGGGCTTTCAACGGGGTCCGGAACCCGGAAAAACTGTTCACGGTTTTCTTCGAGGAACCTTTCAAGCCTATGTTGTTCTACGCGTCTCATCGGCGGTACAGGTACTTCGGATGTGTTGCAGACGACCTGCAGAAGCCCGAGGTCTGTCAAGATTTTTGGCCTGTTTTCGCATGTTTGGATGATGTTGAGGGCCGTGAGGGGGTCGATGTAGAGCTCCGAAACCCTCCGGCCGAGCCGCGTGGCCTCGAGGGATTCGTCCTGCTCGATGAAACCGTTTCTTCCGAGAAATTCTACGACGGATGTAAGCGTTCTCCTTAGAAGAGCCGAGCCGAATTGATGGCAAAGGAGAGTCGATTCAAAATATTTGACGAGGCCGTCGAAGTTTTTCACGGTCTCGGAAGCCGTCACAGCGAGCGCATGTATCCTCAGATGTTTTTCGCCGCCGAGCCGCGACCAAATCCTTTCGGGCCTGCCTTTCACGTATTTCTCCATGATGAGCTCAAGTTCGTCCTCGTTTTTCGCGACGGTCAAAGCTTCGCCGTAGCTGTCGAAGTTGGGCCTGCCGGCCCGGCCGCAAAACTGCTTGTATTCCGTGACCGAAATGGCCCGAACTCCTTGACCTACCTCATATCTGCGAAGTTCGGGAATGATGACGACACGCGCTGGAAGGTTGACGCCGGCCGCGAGAGTCGGAGTCGCGCAAAGGGCCTTCAATATTCGCTGCCGAAAAGCTGTTTCGACAAACCTGCGGTGAACCGCTCCAAGCCCGGCGTGATGGAAACAGGCCCCCTTTCGAAGAAGAGAGGCGACGCGTTCCGTGAAAGGAGACGATTCGGTCGAAAGCAGAAGCTCGTCAGCCAGCTGGTTGAGCTTGTGCTTCTCCTCATCTGAAACAAGTTCGTGGCGGCTGAGTGCTGAAGCAGCTTTTTCCGCATACTGTTCGGCTCTTTTCCTTGTGTTGGCGAAGATGATGACTTGGCCGCCGTCGGCGACGGTTTCGACGAGCATCGATATCGCTGGGTTGTAGTCGTTTTCACCGATTTTACGCCGTGATTTGTCGGCGTAGATGATTTCGCCGTCGTGGTAAACTCCTTCTTTGAGGGGGACGGGCCTCCAGTTGAGCGTGACAAGCTCTGCGTTGAGCCATGCGGCGATTTCGTCGGCGTTGGGGGCTGTGGCGCTCAGAGCGAGTAGCTGGGCTTTCGGGTTTCTGTTCCGAAGTCGTGTCAGAGTCATTTCGAGCGTAGGGCCTCGGTCAGTATCTCCTATCATGTGAATTTCGTCGGCGACCAGCAGGGAGACGCTGTCAATCCACGGAGCCCTGTGCCTAAGCAGGCTGTCGGCCTTTTCGTTTGTCGCGATGATGACGTCGTAGGACGCGAGCCATGGGTCGGCGGAATCGTAGTCGCCGGTGCTCGCCACGACCTTGAATTCATCGCCCAAAAAATTGCTAAATTCCGCCAGCTTCTCCGACGCGAGGGCCCGTAACGGTGTTAGATACAGAACTTTGCCGCCTTTGACTAGATGGTTGTAGGCCGCCATCATGGCGATGAGGGTTTTCCCCGACGCGGTGGGCGTCGCCACCATCAAAGGCCTGCCTTCGAGAAGGCCTTTAGCCAAGGCCTCTGACTGCGGAGGATAAAATTCTGCGATTCCTATTTTTTCGAGGGCTTTGCGTAGGAATGGCGGCGTGTCGGCCGGAGTTTTGTAGGATTTCATGTGACTTTGTAGGCACCTACCCGAGGCATGAAGACACGGCCTTCAGTAATGAGCCGTGTGAGAATTTTTGTGATTTCTTCTTCGGAGAGGCCTTCCTGCTTGAGAGCGTCACGGAGCTCTTGTTCAGCCGCGTAGCCGCTTTTTTCCTCGAACTTCTTGATAGTGTCGATGACTGTTTTCATCTTTTCCCGAACGCTTCTGGGCTTTCCGGTCATGATGACGTCGATGTCCGGCTTACCCGTCTCGATGTCCACCCCAACTTCCTGAAGGCTTTTCTTCATCAACAAAATGACTGATGCGGCGTCGTCTTCGTCGGCTGAATTTTTCAACCTCGCCCTCGCATGGGCTTCCGTCAACCGGATAAGCGATTCGAACTGTCTCGCCGTTATGCTGACCGTTGACGTCGTTTCGTACAACGACCTCATTTTGAGGTAAAATTCCTCAAGCATTTTCAAGGCCTTCGTCGATATCGTCGGCTCATATCTCTTGGAGTAGGCGATGTACTTCCGCAGAGTTTCGGGTGGAATGGGCGGTGGTTTTTCGGGTTCACCGAGCTGGTGAAGGGATGAAATATGTTGGGATATTTTTCGGTCGACGTCTGGGTTGGGCTCATCGCGGAGAACGAAGATTAGGTCAAAACGGGATAGGATGGTGATGGGTAGGTTGATGTTTTCGGCGAAGTTTTTGTAGGGGTCGTATCTGCCGAATGCTGGGTTTGCGGCAGCGAGGACGGCGGTTCGTGCGTTGAGTGTTGCGACGATTCCGCCTTTTGCCACGCTGACGGTTTGCTGGGCCATCGCCTCATGTATTGCCACCCGGTCCTCTGGCCTCATTTTGTCGATTTCGTCGATGCAGCAAACACCCATGTCCGCCAAAACCATCGCACCCGCCTCCAAAACCATGCCGCCTTCCTTCTCGCGCAGAACAGCGGCCGTCAAACCGGCTGCCGTTGAGCCGCGGCCCGATGTGTAAATTCCACGTGGAGCAATCGAAGCAACGTACTGGAGAAGCTGACTTTTGGCCGTACCCGGGTCTCCTACCAAGAGTATGTTGAGGTCTCCTCTTACGCGGAGGCCGTCGGGGAAAATCTTCGACCTCCCGCCCATCAGTAGGAGGAGGATGGCTTTTTTGATGTGGTCGAGGCCGTAGATTGAAGGGGCGACGGAGTCGACGAGCTTGTTGATGATAAAGGGGTCTTCGGCCATTTTCTTGAAAAGCTTTTCGTCCTCGGGCGAAATGTGGACGGCCTGTGGTTCTTTGCTCGCTGGTTCGATGCTGACGGCCTCGAGGTAGATTCGGAATGTTTTGAGAGGGCCTTCGCCAGCCCTTTCCTGCTGAGATTCGACTATGCCCACGCCTATCACCCTGTCTCCGGGCCTCACCACGTCAACCAAATCGTCCCTCAGCCGCATCTCGATGACGCGAGGAAGCTGCCCGGGCGGCAAATCTTCCGGCTTCTCCTGCACGCCGATGACCTGATAATCCGTGTACGACGATTCCTCCGGAACGAGCTCGAAGCTCGGCCTTTTGCTGCCCCTACAAGTCCTGTCTATGCAGGCTTCGGGCAGAAGCAGTTTCTGCGAAACTTGCTCAACCTCTTGCGTCCCTCCACAGTAGCGGCAGCGGAAAACTCCAGTTCTGAGAATCGGCTTGACCGCGGAAGCCTTCGAAACCATGCCGTCAATCATCACAAGCTTGCGCAGATGCTCCGAACGCACCTCCCGAATTGATGTTGTCGAAGGAAGAGAAACTATCCGGGCCGTAAAAGATTTGACCGAGGCCGCGTATTCGGGGTCTTCGATTTGGAGCTGCCGGTAACATGCCCTGTTCAAAATGTTGTAGAGGATGTTGGGTTTGTTGACAAGCTCCGTCGCAAACTTTTCATCAAATTTAAGCAGGTCGTTGAATTCCACTGGTATGCTGCGGCGTTTCTTTACCGCGGCTTCACGTAGAAGCTCACGATATTTCTCAGACTTAAAAAAATTGACAAGCCTCTCCTCCAAAGGCTGTGAACTCATGCAACACCACCGCGACCGGACAGAACAGCTCTAACCCAGTCGTCGACAACCCTGAAAACATTCCTGTACAGCACTTCCTCTTCGGGAGTCATTTTCCTCACGATTTCGCCCTCCAGCCGTTTGGCCGCGATGGAAACGATCTTCATCATCCTCATGGTAACGATGTCCATAAACTTTTTGGCGGCGTAATCGTCGGCCACGATGTTGGAGGAGACTTCGGCGTAGAAATGTTTGGGCAAAGGCTGGAGATCCGCAGGGTTGTTCTTCTCCCGCCATTCGACCTGCATAAGCTGATTAGCCAACGAGGGCCGTGGCGCGTGTTCGGCGTATCCCTTGGAGACGAGAACTTCCGCGACCCAGTTCCAAACGTTGAGCACCGTCCCTTTTTTCAAATCTTCATAGGTCTTTCCACCGAAGCTTAGGCGTTGAACGTCGGCAGTCAAGACAATTTTCGTGGTTGCGTGTAAATAGTCGAGCCTGTTTTCAGCAACCGCTTCATCGGACGATGCATACATCCATTCAGCAGAGGCCTCGACTCTACTTAAAGATACCCCGTATAAGCATCGGTATATGATGAAATGGTGAACTGGGGTAATATATTTGTAGGCGGCGGGAAAATATGGTATCAGGTTGAAGATAGCGGTTGTGGGTTTGGGTGTTGCGGGAACTTATCTGATACGACGGCTGTCGGAGGAACATGAAGTGGTGGGGTTCGACCGGCAGCGCCGGGAAAATTTTAAAGCTATTTGCGCGTGGGGGACTTCCCGCAATCATATCAAACAGTTTCTGGCTAAAGTCGATGTCGACTTCGACGAATACGTCCTCCACATAGGGGAGAACCTCATCCTCGACAACGGCCGGGAATCATCCACCATCCCCATAAAAGGCCTCTGCACATACGACAAAGCCCGTCTCCAGCTGGACATGACCAAAGGCTACAAAGTCATTTACGGAGTAACGCCGACGGTATCGGATTTGGAAAAAGAGTTCGACTTAATCGTCGACGCCACAGGAGTTTCGCGCTCCCTCCTCCCACCCGCTGAAAAAGACGAAATCGCTCCCTGCTTCGAATACCACGTCCGCTATAACGGCCGCATGCCCTACGAAGACTTTTACGTACGGGTGTTTCCTAACACGAGCGGCTACCTCTGGTACTTCCCGCTGGGCGAAGGCGAGGTCTACGTCGGAGCCGGCCACGTCGCCGGACGCCACGTGCAGGAGGTGCAAAACTTTCTCGTCTCGAAAGGCGGCGAACCCATCAAGCGATTCGGGAAATCCGTGAGGCTGGCGCCGCCCGAAAACCTCCAGCCCTTTACAGCTGGGAAGGTGGTGGGCGTTGGCGAATCGATAGGGACTGTTTTTCCGATGCTTGGGGAAGGAATTATACCGAGCCTCGAATGCGCCGAAATCTTCGCCCAAAACCTTCATGACTTGAACAAATACCGGGAAGAGGTGTTGAAGACCTTCAAACCGTTCTCCGACATGTACCGGCTCGTCAAGCTCAGACAAAAGAATGAGCTCAGTTTCACCAGACATCTACCGTTGATTCTGAGATGCTACCGCTACATGAAAAGCAGGGAAGAAAGATTTGGTCTGACCATCCGGAAAGACGATTTGATGCTGATACTGAACGCTTAGAGGAAGGTATATAAAAAGCCAATAACCAAAGACCGCAAGGTGGTCGAAACTAAAGCTCGTTTGCAGAAATTGTGGTTTCGAATACCCGAACGAGCTGCGGAATCTCTGCGATGAATGTCTTGGCGCTCTAGACGTTGTCTACGAGGACGTACGGGACGGTCTCCGGGATAGGTTGGCAAACAGCACGGTAAGGGGAGTTTGGCGTTACGCGGAGCTCCTCCCCGTCGAGAAAAGGTTTTGGGTCGACATCGGAGCCGGTGGAACACCGCTGGTCCACGCGAAAGAGCTGGGAAAAATCATCGGCGTCAGAAACCTTTTCATCAAAAACGACACAGTCAACCCGTCGTTTTCCTTCAAGGATAGGCCTGCGTCGGTCGCTGTTTCGAAGGCCAAGGAGTTTGGGGTCCGTGTCGTCGGTTGCGCTTCGACGGGTAATTTGGCCTCTGCGACGGTCGCACACGCTGCGGCCGCGGGCTTGACCGGCTTCGTTCTCATGCCGGACACCGTAGAGCTTCCCAAAGTCAGGCAGGCATCCATCTACGGTGGGAAAGTTGTACTAGTCGACGGCACATACGACGACGTCAACCGCCTCGCCTACCTGCTGGTGGATACGTCCCATGTTGGTATAGTGAACGTCAACCTACGGCCCTTCTACGTCGAGGGATCGAAAACCATGATGTATGAAATCGTCGAATCTCTTGGATGGCGTGCACCACAGCACGTGGTGGTTCCCATGGCGAGCGGCGCGTTGTTCGGCGCCCTGCACAAAGGGTTGAAGGAATTCGAGAAATTCGGCGTGATACATGGACAGGAAACAGTTTTTCACGGTGTCCAGCCCGTCGGATGTTCGCCGATATCTACGGCTTTCGAGCAGGGCAGCGAAGAGGTCAAGCCCGTCAAGAAACCTGAAACCGTGGTGAAAAGCTTAGCGATAGGCAACCCGGGGGACGGCAACTACGCCCTGTCCATCGCTAGAAAAACAGGAGGCACATGCCAAAAAATCGCTGACAACGAAACCATAGAGGCCGTCAAAAATTTAGCCAAATACACGGGCATATTCGCGGAACCGGGCGGAGCAATCACTGTAGCAGCCGTGAAAAAGATGAAGGACGAAGGATTACTAGACGCCGGAGACGAAGTCGTCTGCTGCGTCACTGGGGCTGGGTTCAAAGTCGATGAAGTGCTCGAACAGATGAGCGGCCAGACATACGTCGTGCCGGCCAAACTCGACAGAATCCTCGAGGTTTTGGAAGGAAAACAACCCGTCTCCCTCTAACCTCAGAACAGCCTTTCCCTCGGCTTCGTCGAGTAAACTGTCACCACAGAGTCCCTGAATTTTTTGTTCGGCACGATGATGAGGCATTCGTCCCCCGAAATGACG
>JANWZT010000004.1 GCA_025054515.1 Candidatus Caldarchaeum sp. | reverse complement strand
GAGGCCGCGAAAATCGTGGAGAAAAGTCTTTCATCGGATTTCTACGAGTTTGTGACGAGGAGGCTGGAAACTCGTAGCATAGGGTTTTTCGCGGGGTTGGGCAGCAGCTACGAAGTAGCGTGGATGACCGCCGTCAGAGTGGGACACATCAAAAGGGCTATCGGCGACCACGTATACGTTGCTAGGGAGTCGAGCACACCGGCGCCGAGACACGGCGACCTTTTGATAGTAATATCGAGTAGCGGCGAAACCGAGATCGTTACCACTTGGTGTAAGAGCTTCAAACGGTTGGGGGGTCAGATAGCTGCTGTCGTGGGGAAGGCCGACAGCACCATCGCGTCCATGGCAGACACGGTTCTTGAGATTCCGGTGCGAAGCGAGCCAGGAAGGCCCAATAGGTTTTATGTGTACGCCGAATTTGTGCTGAGCCCGCTTCCAATACTGTTGGTTGAAAGCCTCGAAGCCAAAGGCTTCCGGCTTCCCGAATACATCCTACGCTGGCACCAAAGCGTCACTGCTTAGCTACTCCAGCACGGGTCTTATGGGCCGTCCGAGCTGTTCGTAAAACTCCCTCATCCAAGGCAGGACATCTCTTCCCAGCAAGTTGAGGAATTTCTCCTCGTTGGGGCTTGCGCTGTGGATGTAAACCCGGTCGAAGCCGAGCTTGAGAAAATACGCCAACGACTTGAAGATGTCGTCTACATCCGTCGTTATCAACCAAGTTTCCCTAATCTTCTTCTTTTCCTCTTCGCCGACCATCGCCTCCAACACACGGGGGTCCGATACCTTCTCACGCTTGTCCCGTGGAATCGCCGTTGGAGCCCAGAAACAAGCTGCCCTGTAAGCTCTTTCGTAGTCGTAATCGTATGAGACCTTGAACTCAAGACATTTGCTCAGCCTCGCCGGGTCTTTGTTCGCCTTCTTCGCGCCACGCTCTAACGCGTCAACTATCTCGAGGTACTTCTCCATCCCCCTCGGGTTGGTTATTATTCCGTCGCAAAGTTCACCTGCAATCTCAGCGACAGTGGCGTTTGAAGTGGCCACGTACATCGGAATCCTAGTCTTCGGCTTCGTATACAATTTCGCGCTTCTTATCTGGTAGTACTTTCCTTCATAGTCCACGAAATCGCCTTTCCACAAAAGTTGGATGATTTCAATAGCCTCCTTCAACCTTTGGACTTTTTCCTTGAACCCCGGCCAACTAAACCCAAGCGGTGTTTCGTTCATTGCGTGGCCCGTTCCGACAGTGATGAAGATTCTGCCGGGATATAGGAAGTCGAGGGTTGCGAAAGCTTGGGCCACGATGGCGGGATGATAGCGGAATAGTGGGGTGGTGACGGCTGTTCCCACTTCGACTTTATGGGTTCGTTCCGCCACCGCCGCTAAAACTATCCATGGAAAACCAGCCTGTCCACCCGTGTCGCTCCATGGATGAAAATGGTCGCTCAACGCGATGATGTCAAACCCCACTGCTTCCGCGTGAATGGAATGGGCAACAATTCGCTCGGGGTCGTATTGTTCCAACCCAGCCCAGTAACCGAGACGAAGCACGCTATCGGCCGCCACGTCAAGAGATTCCGCATGCCGATAATAAAGATGGCCTCTCCAGAAAATCACAAAGTAATACGCACAAATTTAAAATCGATACACGTCAGCTAAATGGAACCAAATATGCCGATTGTGAAGCCGGGGAAAACGATCGAATTCACCGTACAAGGCAAACGAGGCTGGCTGATAATAGACACGCTCATAATGGGCAAATCATGGGGAGGCGTAAGAATAAATCCCTATTCGTCGATGGCCGAAGCCATGATTCTAGCGCGAACCCTTACATTAAAGACGGCTTTAGCGGGAATTCCGATCGGCGGCGCAAAAACATGCATAGCGGCGGACCCCGGTTCCGTTGACAAAGACAAATTGATTGAAAAACTCGCTGAAATACTGGGTCCGATAGTCCTTAGCGGCCTTTACATACCTGGTACTGACATGGGATTCGCAGAAGAGGATTTGCAAAATTTTTACCGGATGATTGGGATGAAGCCGCGTTACGGCCTACACAAACCAAGCGGGAAATTATCGTGGACAGGGCTGGCCGTGGCTGAAAGCCTGCACACATCCATCATTGAAGTTGTCAAGAAAGGAGACCACGACTGCTACGAAACAGTTGCACTTGAGGGAATCGGGAACATGGGCTCCGCCGCGGCGCATATTCTCAGCCGGAAGGGTTTCCGCGTAATAGCCGTAAGCAACAGGTTTCACACACTCATCAACTACGAGGGAATAGATGTAGACCATCTGCTCGAGCTAAAACATGCCTGGGGGGAAGAATGTCTGCGGAGGTACTCTGACACGATGCCGGGAAGCAAGCTGGCTTCTCCTCACGAGTTGTTCAACATTGAAGCAGACATAATCGTTCCGGGCGCGGGAGTGCTTGAGATAGACAAACCACTCAAATGCAAAATAATAGCGCCCATAGCAAATTATCCCATATCGCTTTCAAAAATCATACTTTTTGAAAAAACCGGAATAAAAGTTGTCCCCGACATCATCTCGACTGCCGGCGGCGCGATAGGAAGCGCCCTATCACTGTTCACCGACGACTTTAACCTCATCAAAGCCACAATAATAGAACTTACCCGCAGAAATCTCAAAAAAATAATCACGGCCGCAGAGAGAAACTCAACCACATGGACAGAGCAAGCCTACAAAATAGCTGAACAGCGTATAAAAACTCTAAAAAAACTCGGCCCCATATGGCTTCCATCATACGTTTCGCCAATAGTTAGGGCCGCACAGCGTTCCGGACTACCGTTCATCAAAAGGCTGAAGAGAACCCTCACAAAGGTGATTGAACCCAACCCACTAATGCAATAAGTCTTTCAGGCCCAATTCGCAACCTTATGAGCCCACTTTCATCGTTCAACCAAAGATTCGACCATCTTAAACTTCTTACCCTGCTGCTCCACTATCTTGTCAACGAGTTTGACTCCGAAATCGAGACCCCGCAAAATTTCTGATAACTCTGCCTTGACTGAATTTACCAGTTTTTCGCCGTCCACATCATCGGATGGAACGACGAAAACCTCGACTGAATAATTTTTGTCTTGCAAAACCTTGAACCTACGGACTCCGTTTACATGCTCCAAACGGGATGCAATCGCATACGGCGAAATCAGTTCCCCGTCTTTTCTTACGATGCAGTCAACAATTCGTCCTTCAACGCTTTTCAAAAGCGGTAAACCTCTACCGCACGGACATTCATCATCCACGACTTCGACCAAATCACCGGTCTTATACCGGATAATGGGCGTTGCATATCTGTACAAGCACGTCACAACCGCTTCTCCCTTTGTTACCCCTCTACCCGCGGTTTTCGCGTTGACCACTTCCAAAACGACAGAATCCACGTTGATGTGATACGCGGTATGGGTAGGGCACTCCCAAGCAATATTCCCGACTTCGACGGTGGAATACCTATCGTACACCTCTGCCGAGAAAAAATCTTCAAATCTTCTTCTGAGAGTTTGGGTTAATGTTTCGCCCATCGTCAAGATCTTCCTGAAACATAATTTCATCTCCCTCTTCTCTAAATAATTCATCAACCGCACCAAGCTCGAGGGCTGGATATAGAGAACATGGGGTCTTATCTTCATTATCTGCTGAATGTTTGCCGCGACCTCGTCTGACAGGTCGATGAACGCTGGTCTGAGTGATGGTAGGTTGAATAAATTGTCCCAGAAAAAGCCGATATGCTGAAGACCGAGGCGGGGTAAGAACCGGACAACTTTATCCCCGGGCCTTACTCCGTAAGCCCAAAGAGCTCTAAGAATTAGAGCTTTCCAGTATGCGGCAGATTTTTTCGTCTCCAAAATCACAAAGGGCTCACCGGATGTTCCGGAGGTCGTTCTACGGAGACATTGCACCGGGTTCACTTTTGAAGAGGTTCTTTGCTTGAGGGGAATTTTAGAAAGGTCAGTTTTGGAGAAAATGGGCAAACAATCGATGCTTGTTGAGCCATGTTGCTGAATTTTCTGGACCATGTCTTGGTCATAGGTCATCCGATAGAATGGAACGTCCATGTAAGCGGTCTCCACTATTTTCCTCAATTTAGTCGACTGTATGCGGTGTAGCTTTTCGGTCGTAAACCATTGGGAGCGTTCAAGGCCCATCCAATACCATAACGTAAGAGACATGATTGTCTTCTAATGCTGTATTTATCGGTGCTTCAAAAATCCAACGTTTAAAAGTTTGGTCAGATGGGTTTATGCCGTGAAGTTCGAGGAGCGTAGGGCTGAATTGATGTTTCTGCTTCTGCTTTTCGTGATTTCGTTTGGTTTGAGGGTTTACAAGATAGAGGTGCCAAACCGTTTGATCGGGGACGAAGTCTATTACGTTCCCGCG
Source organism: Candidatus Caldarchaeum sp. (assembly GCA_025054515.1). Lineage (GTDB taxonomy): Archaea > Thermoproteota > Nitrososphaeria_A > Caldarchaeales > Caldarchaeaceae > Caldarchaeum. Next base: position 23,508 of record JANWZT010000004.1, on the reverse strand, counting down.
GCTCGGAGTATTCTCGGGCAGAACGATGCGGGGGTTCCTCAAGACCCGCGGTTGGCTCATCCACCTCTCGGCAAAATGATGATCGCCTTAGGTATGTTTCTGTTCGGCGATAATCCATTCGGTTGGCGGATTTTGTCAGCCGTCGCTGGTTCTTTGTTGATTCCGGTCAGTTATTTGGTGGCAAAGAGGTTGGCCTCTGGGAGGAAGGAGCTAAACAACATGGCTTACCTCGCTTCTTTTGTGATGGCCTTTGAAACACTTGGGTTCTATTTTTCCCGAGTCGCCCGCTTAGACATCTTTATGATGCTCTTCTTCTTAGCTGGTGTATTTTTTCTGCTTGATGTAAAGCCGAAACGAAGGCTTGTCGCGGCTCCGTTTTTCGCAGCCTCTTTCCTCGCCAAAGAGGCGGCGGCCATCATGATTCTTCCTGTGCTGCTGTATTCCGCCTTGCGGATGGATGAAATTAAGGGCGGCAAAGCAGTAAAGAGGATAAAGCTACATTTTGACATCAAACAGTTCGCGTTGTTGGCCATCCTATCCGGTTTGGCCGTCCTTGTACTATGGTATATCTTGGAGTGGGTGATTCTAACGCCGACGCGGGCCAACATCGTGGACAGAATTCTTGTCATGATTAGGAGGCTTGACATCGACAACCCTGCAGCGGTTGGGCGGAGCCAGATTTGGATGTGGTTTTTCAACCAGCCCGTCACAAGGGCGGCCGCAGTTATTCCCGGAGTTCGGATAGATTTCACAACTGTCGTAGTAGGCCCTCTGTTAAACCCCAACCTCCAGTATGCTTACATCATACAGCCCAGTTGGACCCTAATACTCCCCATGGTTCCCGGTATGATATACATGATGTTGAACTTCGTAAAAGAACCCGTAGCAAGGTTTTCATTCCTCTACTGGTTCGGAGTTTTAACTGGATGGATAGTCATCAACGTCGTTTTCCGAGGATTGGTCTACCTCTTCTACGTGCTGACGTTTGTTCCCGCAGTCGTTTTCGCAATATCCTATTTCCTGAGCCGGCGACTATACGAAGAATCTAGAACAAAATCCGTCAAATGGTTCGGAATCACTCTGTTATTTGTAATCGCTCATCTCGCAAATTTCGTGGCTCTATACCCGGTTCCAATTCCCTAACACCCTTGACCAATATCATTTCGGCGAACCGTCGGACACTTGGGTGTCGAAGCTCCATCAGCGCAAACCCTTTCAGAACCAGCTGGAACAGTCTGCCTCTCTCAACTCTGTTTTTCGCACGCTGAGCCTTCCATAAATCCAGCCACCTCAGTTGTTTCGGGAAAAGATGATAGCCGGACACCACGATGTCGCGTAGGTTCATCGCTTCCGCGAGAGACTTCAGCTGTCTTCGGTGAAAATGTTTTTCTGGGTTGGTAATGGTTTTCATTAACCCAAGTAGCATCAAAACCTTCATCGTTAAAATCCTGAACGAGAAGTTTGAGATGTTGGGCACACCGGCGAAAACATCTCCACCTTTCTTAACAACGCGGACTTGCTCGTAAAAGGCACGCTGATATTCTTCGACGTGTTCGATGCTTCCGAAACTGCATGACATGTCGAAGCATTCGTCTCTCAGCGGCAGTCGCCGGAAATCTGCCGCTATGAAATGCATCCTGTTGAATATGTTTTTCTTTTGCGCCCTTTCGGCAGCTCGCTTGAGTATGCCGGCCGAAATGTCCACTAACGTTAGCTCCTCAAACTTTTGGAGCATGTAGAAGCCGTACTGGGTGTTGGTGGCTTCGTTGTAGGCGTCGAGCTTCAGTACTTTTCCGTGTTTTCTGGATGATAATGAGAAGATTTGCGATATGACGAGATGCCTATAGTAGATGTCGGTCACCGTGGGTTTTGTCTGTTTGAGGTGGAAGGAATGCTCCGAGACCCAGTCCCAAAATTCGCGAATGTTTTGGAACGTCCGCGGAATCGTTGTTTCCGTCATAAAGCTCGTTTCAGCCATGTCTGACACGTATCGGGTTTATAAAAGGTTGGTCTGGGTTAGGAAGAGTTGATATCGAGACAACACCGCGTAGTGGCATGTGGATTTTTCTATCACATCGTCTTTCCGTCAAGACGCCGGTTTATGACGACGGGCCGCGGCTTGAAATATCCCCATACAAACAGATTTCAAAAGGAGACAGCAGCAACTCCTTCTTCATAAAAATGCTGAACCACTTGGGCACTCATGTTGACGCCCCCAACCATTTCGACCCCGGTGGACGAAAAATCTCCTCATACACGGTCGATGAATTGTTTTTCTCCAAACCTCTGCTCGTCGAATTGGGAAGGAAAACAGAAGAACTCATCACCGCCGATGATTTGAGGCCTTTCCATCCTCGAATCGCCGAATCGGACATTCTTCTGCTGAAGACGGGTTTTCAGGTTTACCGGGAAACAGACCCCTACGCCTACGTGAAGAAAGGCCCTTGTCTATCGCCGGATGCTGCCGAATATCTGCGAAATTTCCCGCTGTTGAGGGCCTTGGGTGTCGACATGGTTTCGATTTCTTCGCCTTCAAAACGTGAGCTCGGGCGAGAGTCGCATCGGAAACTTTTGGTCGGAAGAGATTTCCTCATCATCGAGGACATGGATTTGTTGAATAAGCCAGCAGACCTGAAACGGGTCTTGGTTGTTCCGCTGATGGTTGAGGAAGTCGACAGCGCTCCCTGCACGGTTTTGGCGGAAGTTTAGGCGACACCTCCCACGGCGAAAGACAGCAAGGCGAGGAACATCCAAACAAGTGTGAGGTTTTTCTGTTTTCGAGCTGTCTGCGGCGAAGGGTTCTTCAGTATTTTTATGCTGGAAAAGACGAATCCGACATCGGCCGCCGCCACCGCTGTCAGGTAGTAGGGCCCGACGATGTTTAAGAGGTAAGGTAAGGGGCTGAGAACAACGGCCGATAGGTAGAGGGTTGCCCCAAGTTGGGCGGCCCTACCCAAACCGTATTTCCTCGCTATCGTGTTTACCTGCCGTAGGGCGTCTCCTTCTACGTCTGTCATCCCCTTGATGACTTCTCGGCCCGTGTTGGCCAAGAAGGCCAGTAAAGCGAGAACGACTATTCTCTGTGAGATGCTTGCGTCGGAGAGGAGCGAGCCGTAGAGGAACGGTGCGACGACGGTGAAGCTGACCGCGAGGTTTCCGAAAAAACCGGTTTTTTTGAGGAAAATGTTGTAGGAGGCTGAAACAAGGTAGGTCAGCGACGCAAAAGCCAGACATTCCGGCGAAGTTTGGAACGCGGTGAAAAGCCCCGCGAAGGCCGTGAAGACAGCGAACAGTAGGGCGGCTCTAGGGGAAATTTCTCCAGAGGGTATGGGTCTTGAAGGGTTGTTGACTGTGTCCACTTCTTTGTCGAAATAGTCGTTCAACGCCATCGAAGAACTTGTCAAACCAAAAGCCGTCACGAAAGCGTAGAAACCCGTCTCGAATGTTACATTTTGTTTTTCGGAGAACAAAACACCTATCAGGACGGCGAAAAACATGAGGAGGCCGTTGGGCGGCCGCGAAAGCTTGAGAAAGCTTTTGGCCCGCATGGTTTGTTACCTATTTGTTCCAGAGCTCGACGACGGATGCTTGGTAGTAGACGACTTCGTTCCTTCTGTCGAGGACGGCTACGACCCCGGTTTTGTCCATTGCCCGGCAGGAGCGAAGAAGGCTCAAAAGCTCGGACATTGCTATGCTTTCGCCTTCGTAAAGAGGAATGATGAGATATTTGGCGGGTTTTTCCATGTATTCGCCTCTTTCGAAAACACGGAACCGGAGCTTGGGCCCAAACCCCTCCTTGACAACGTAACGCCTCTTCCTCAAATCCATGTAGATTACGTAGTCTCGCCAAACGTTCCGGTCATGCTGGATAAAACGGGTCAAAAGCGTGTTGAACTCCTGTTTTTCACCGTTTCGAAAGACCGAAGCTTTCCCGTTTTTGACCAAATAAAGAGTTTCGACGGAACTGAACAGGTATTTTCCATCTTGGCGGAGGTCGCCGTATCCTCTTTCCTTGAACCAGCCGATGTCGCCGCTGACCAACACGGCGCGGTTGTCGTCGAGCAACTCAAACTTCGCAGCTTCGCCGACGAGCTCCTCTTCGCTCAAACCCAGCATAAAAACCAGTTAGACGATATATATCCATGAACCATCATGGATAAACGATAAAGCATAAAAAAAGGGCTTTCCGAGGTAGGTGTGGTGAAATATTCCAAAGCCGTTTTAGTTGCAGCGGTTTTAACACTACTTTTAGCGTTCAACTTTTTTGAAATATTTCCGCCGATTTCGTCCCGTTCCCTCTCGTTGGACATAGAGTTCGGCGATTCGCCGGCTCGGCCTTATATTTTGCGGGTGAAAGTGGAAAGGATCACTGTAACAAGCGGCGTCCCACGGCCTGTAGCACGTGCCGCGGTAAGCCTCAACGAAATGGTCAGCCTCACAAACTCGAACGGTTACGCGTTTTTCACCACATCACCCGGAAAACACGTTGTAACGGTCTCCTCGCCTCAGTCTCTGTTCCCCACATATTCGACCGATGTTGAGGTGTCAACCCGCGTCACAGAGCTGGTCGTTAGGTTCGTCGAACACCGGCTTAAGCCGGAGATAGTGGATGTAGTTGTCGACGCCGCATCCCAAACCTCCCTCGTGACCTTCACCTATCTTCCCCCGAAGAATACAACGTTCTTCGTCGGGCAGCCTTACGTAACTTTCGTCAACTTAGACAACCACATAAAGCGGTTTTCGGGAGAAGTCATCATACCCTACTTGGCTGACGCCGCGATACAGTACAGCGGCCCCTTCACGCAGATACAGGCCCTCGAAGAACCCGTGCCTGCGACTTCCGTCGCAAACGTCCAAGATATGATACAGCTGGTTGTAATCGATGAAAGCTTCATCATCGCATATACCGTTGAAGCTACGTTACTGAAAATGGAGTGACCGTCGATGGAATCTCTTCTGTACGATGTTTCTTTCTGGCTGGTGCTTAACTTCTTTTTAATTGTAGCCGTGGTTGGTCTTGTTTTGATACGTCAGTCGATCGCGAAGCCTCAATCGAAGCCTACAACGGCGACCGGGACCAAAATGCTTGAGGAGGAAAAAATTCTATACGACTCGTTGGTGAAGCAGGGAAAAGGAAAGGAGGCGGTCGAAACGGTCTTTCCGATGGTTTACAGGAAAATCTGTGAATACGCAGGCGTTAGCATCAGAGGCCTCACTGTGAAAGAGCTTTTGAGGATGGGAAAACTGTCTCCCAGTGTAACGGCTTTGTTGCAGCGGCTTTACGACGTCTACGAGCCGACCAAATTCGCAGACATCCAGCCGTCAGACCAGATGGTATCTGTTTTCGGGGAGACGCTGGAAAAACTTGTCTCGGAGCTGTCAATACATGAATGATTGGGTTCTTCCGACACTTCTGTTGTTGGTGCTGGCGGGTTTCGCAGCCATATTGCTTACACCGAGGGAAAAGAAGCGGAAGATTCAGTCGGCGAGAAACGAGTTCGAAGGGTTGGACGACTACGGAGTTTTGCACGTGTTGATACATAGTGGAAGATACCGGCAAGCCCTTAAGAAAATCCGACAGATGATTCGTGACGAACATAATTTGACGAGACGCCGCATGTTGGAAAAAATCGATGAAGAGGTGAAAAACGTCGTCGAATAGGACTGTTTCGTCGGCTCTGATGGAGGTTGTGAAGGCAGAGGTTGGGAAGGTAGTCGTCGGGATGGAGGAGGCGCTGGAGTCGCTTGTCGTTTCCCTTTTGACCGGTGGCCACGTCATCATGGAAGGTGTACCGGGACTCGCGAAAACGTTGCTCGCAAAATCTTTCGCCAAGTCCCTCGGCCTCAGCTTCAAACGCATCCAGTTCACCGTCGACATACTTCCGTCAGACATAATCGGCGGCCTCGTCTTCAACAGAAAAACCGGAGAACTGGAGTTTAGGCCCGGCCCGTTATTCGCCAACGTCGTGTTGATTGATGAAATCAACAGAGCTCCGCCTCGCAGTCAGTCTGCCCTGCTCGAGGCGATGCAGGAAAGACAGGTTACGGTTGAAGGTGTTACCTACAGGCTTCCGGAGCCGTTCCTCGTTATAGCGACGCAGAACCCCGTCGAGCTGGAGGGGACGTTCCCTCTGCCCGAAGCTGAGATAGACCGTTTCATGATGCGGGTGCTGGTTTCCTATCCCAGCAGAGAAGAAGAAATGCAAATTCTCCGTATGCGAAATGTTTCGGGTGAAGAAATAGACGTCAACGTCGTCGTAGACCGGGAGCTTTTGACGGCCGCTTCGGAAGAGGTGCGGAAAGTAACCGTCGTTCCACAAATCATCCAGTACATCGTTGACATAGTTTCAAGGAGCCGGTCCGACGAAAGACTTGTCATCGGCGCGAGCCCAAGGGCGGAGATAGCTCTTCTCTACGCCGCGAAAGCTTTGGCGGCCTTGGACAACCGTACCTACGTCATCCCAGACGATGTCAAAAAAGCCTGTTTCAGAGTTTTGAACCATAGGCTTGTCCCGAAACCGGAATACGTGGAAATTTCAAAACGGATAGATTATGGGTTCATCTCTACCGCCGTGAAAGAATACTACGAGTCCGTCGAGGTTCCGCTGTAATGCTGACGAATCAAGGGTTCAAGCTGCTAATCACTCTGTTCATTCTTTCCATCGTATCGTCGACCGTCTCCGTAAACCAGCCGCTCACGCTGTCAATTTTCGTAGTTACTTTTTTCGCGCTGGTTTACTTCTATTTCGCTGTCGAGGATATCAGGCGAGTGCGGGCGAATGATTTTGGTTTTTCGAGGAAACTAAGTAAGACCTTGCCCAAGGCGGGGGAAAAGTTTGAGGTTGTTGTGAACGTTGTGAATTTGGCTGGGAGAAAGCTCAGGGTTATGGTCTTGGACAACGTCGGAAGCTTGAATGTCGTGAGCGGCTCATCCGTGGCGGAGGGGTATCTGGGTCATGGAGAAGCTATTGCGGTCAGGTATGTTCTGCTGGCTGGTGAACGTGGTCTCTACCGTCTCGGGCCCGTTTCGGTCCGTGTTTCCGATGATTACGGGCTCGTCTGCAGATATATAACGCTCGAAGAGGAATATAGGCTGGTCGTCGCTTCGGCTGGCTCGGAAAAGCCACGGCTTTCCGACGCCGTTAAAAAAGTCGAGCCCACGCTGTTCACCGGCTCCGGTTCATCTTATCAGCAAGGAGTTGACGACGTATTCCGAGAACTTACACTATACGAAGAAGGACAGCCGCTCAAATCCATCGACTGGAGGCGAACAGCGCGAGAAAACGGTGAAATATATGTCAGAAAATACGACAAACTCAACCTGCTCAAGGTTCTATTCCTCGTCGACTGTTCGCGGGCCAACCAGTTGGGCAAGCCATCGATTCTCGATTCATCCTTGTCTGCGGTCAGCGCGGCGGCACTGTCCATGCTTGAGAAAGGAGACGTCGTGTCTGTCGCTACGGTCGGATCATCCAAGCCCGAGCTGCACAGCGCCTACGGTATGAAAGATTACGAAGGCCTCGTCAAATTCCTTTCAGCGGTTTCGCCGGGAAAAAGCTACGACCTCTTTGAATATGTCAAGGAACTGGGTGCATATCATGTTGTTTTCATGGTTGGAAGATTTGTCGGTGTAGACGGTCCGACTTTGAGGAAAGTTTTCGAACATTTCCGTCGAGGCGGAGGAATTCTCTTCACCCTAATCCCGATGACTGATGAGAAAAACCGAATTGAAACAGCCTTGAACGAGCTGGAAAAACAGCGTGCCGAATCCCTGAAACAATACTGCAGCTACGTGTACGCGGTCAAACAAAACGAGCTTCTGCCCCATCTGATTCACCTGCATAAAACAATGAGGATGACGGCATGATCGACAAAGCGCTGCGGCTGACGGCGTTGTTCCCACCTGTGCTGATAACCGCCGTAGCGTTGTCCCGGATAGACATGTCGAATCCATTTGTCCTCGTAGGCATGTTTTCGTTGATTTTTATTTCGGCGACAGATCGTTTCAAATGGGCCGGCGTGGTCCTTGTCTACGTTCCAGCCATCTACACCGTCTACCTGCTTTTGACCGGAACCGTCTCTCCTTTCCTTGGTCTGGCCGCCGGCTACATCATTTCGACTCCTTACGTTTTGGCAATATCGGCCTACCGGAGCCCCAACGTAGCGGGATTGATAACCGGCTACTACACCTCATACCTTTTCGCTTTGCTTCTCTACGGGGCTGTCGCGGGAGGAAACATCCAACCCGAAAGACTATTCCTGACGCTGATCCGAAACCTCCTCGGGATAGCTTCCCTCGAAAGAGTTAACATGACACCCGCAACGCCAGAGCCGTCAGCAATCTACAATTCGTTAACGGCTGTCGCAACTTTTTCACTTTTAGCATGTTTCGCTGCATTGGAAGCAGCAAAGCCGAGAATCAACACGGCCTTCATCAAATCACTGCTCGCCGTAGTCGCCGTCCTTCCATTCATTGTTTTTGCTTCTGATTTTTCTCCTGCAGCAAGTTCCTTTTTGTTGTTGGGCAGCTTGGTGTCTCTTCTCGCTTTTTTGGCGGTGAGGATGCGTTGGAGGATGTGAAGAAGGTCATCGTCGTCCTGCTTTTGCTCATCGCCGTCTCGCCGATTTCCTACGTAAACGCGCTGACGAATTACTGGCTGATAGGTTTCGGCGGTGGATACATGGTGCCGCTGCTGAACGGCGGCGTGCTTGAGTATGGTGTCGGCGAATCTCTTGTGGTAATGTCGGTTGGCAGAGACGGGTTGGTAACGCTCGTCAGCCCAGCAGGTGTGGTTGAGCAGATACCGGTGAAGGATGGAAGTAGGACTGTGTTGAGGAAATTCGGGATGGCTGATGTCGGCGAATGGACTGTCATCGTCGACGGCACGGCATCCATGAAAGCAGTTGTCAGGCCACCTGTCATCAGACCGGCTGTGACGTTGTCGTTCGGGCTCGAAGACTCCCAAATGAGCATCGCAGCCTACACCGCGCCACAAAGTTTCGCCGTCTTCATGGAAGGTAGAAGCGAATTCGTAAAGGCCGCCGGTTCGTCCATTAGAATAACCCTACCGGACTTTAACGAAACACGGGTGCGGGCCGAAATTGTCCGTAGTCAGCCGTCCATCCGTTACACCGGAAACTTGATGGGAGTCGGCTACAGCATGGAAATCGAACAGATAGTTTCCTCAGAAATAGTTTCGGGAAGGAAGGTCGAAGGCCTGATGGTGTTTTCGGTGCCTATACCGAGTGAAAGCGGTAGGGCCTCAGGCATCAAGCCCGTTGGATTGGGATTGCATAAGCTTAGGTTGCTGTCCTTGGTTGACCGCAGAATCGTCTACGAAGCCAACATAGTAGTTCTGCCGTCCTCGCGGCGTTATTTGGAGGGGTTGGGCTCGACACTAACAGTTGATTTTTGGGATGCCATGAGAAAGAACTACACCCTGCTGGTGGGCGACGAAGCCGGAAACCTCTGGGTTTTGAGGCTGAGGCCGCCGGCGGCGGTTTTCCGGGTCTACGACATGGTGCACGGAAGGTTCCAAAACGTTTCGGATCTGAAAGTCCCCGAGGGAACCACGAAAATCATCAATTCCACGATATTGGTCTCTTTCACGGACGTCATCGAAGTAAGTGACTACATAAACCAATCCACAATCATTCCTTCTAAGGAAGTGGTCGCATCAATCTCTTTGGGACCCGCCACCGTCAACACTCCAGCTTTCGTTGTCGAAGCAGGCGAAACAATACTTCTTAACGTCACCCTCTACCAGACAGACGTGAAGCTTGTTTTCCCCAACAGAACCGTTTACCAAGGGCCGCGGCTTCTCGAGATAAACGGACAACTCGTTTCCGGTAAATCACCGCTGTTGCTTCCCGAGGGCACACATGTCGTGAGAGCGCTCATGCCTGAAAGTTTTTCCTACGAAACTTTCCAGCTGACCGCCGACACGACATGGACAATCGTAGTTCTCGACAACCCTCTCGGACTGGCTGGTCTCCGCGCCTCATCAATACTATTGATTTCCCTACTGGGTTACTCTATACTGAAAACGTTTAGCATACGTAAGACCTTTAACCGAGCGCGTGCCAGTAAAGTTGACCATTTATGAAAACAACTGTTTCGGTAATTAAGGCGGATGTAGGAAGCATAGCTGGTCATCACAAGCCGCATCCAAAGATGATGGAACTGGCTTCATCAAAGCTGCGGAACGCCGAGCAGACCGGGTTAATCAACACGGGATACGCCGCGCACTGCGGCGACGACATAATTCTGGTCATGTCACATAACAGAGGTGAAGACAATCCCGAAGTTCACGGGCTCGCTTGGGAGATTTTCAAGGAAATTACGGACAAGGTTGCGAAACCGATGAAGCTTTACGGCGCGGGCCAAGACCTTTTGTCCGATGCTTTCAGCGGAAACGTCAAAGGGCTCGGGCCGGGCGTCGCTGAAATCGAGTTTGAGGAAAGAAAATCTGACCCCATCATAGTGTTCGCCGCCGACAAAACCGAGCCCGGAGCATGGAACCTTCCGCTTTACCGCATCTTCGCATCCCCCGACAACACGGCGGGCCTCGTCATCGATCCTACGCTCCACGACGGATTCAAATTCGAAGTTCTCGACCTCATCGAATCATGGTCGGTGGTCCTGAAAACACCCGAGGAACTTTACGATTTGATTGCGTTGATTGGGACGGTGGGCAGGTATGCGATATCGAAGGTTTACAGGGCTTCGGACGGCGAGCCAGCCGCGGCGGCGAGCACGACCCGGTTGAGCCTCATCGCGGGCCGTTACGTGGGTAAAGACGACCCCGTCATGGTTGTGAGGGCTCAGGCAGGTTTTCCCGCTGTCGGAGAAGTTCTTTCCGCTTTTGCCACGCCCGCGATTGTTTCGGGTTGGATGCGAGGTTCTCATCGAGGGCCTTTAATGCCCGTCTCCTTCCGCAAAGGCCACAACGTCGTTTCGTTCTTCGACGGACCTCCGCGGGTCGTTGCAATGGGTTGGCAGGTTTCCAACGGACGGCTGGTCGGGGCCGAAGGTATCGAACCCGTCGACCTGTTCGAAGACCCGTTTTGGGACGTTGTGAGGAATAAGGCGGCCGAGCTGGCTTTGACGCTTCGGACGATGGGCGAATTCGAGCCGGCGAGGCTCGGCCACGAAGAAATGGAGTACACGACTCTGCCGCAGATAATCGAAAAACTGAAGCACCGGTTCAAGCCGATTGAGGCGAAAGTGAGCAAAAAATAGAGGCCTTTTGAAAAGGCCGGGAGGGGGTTAGAAGTCCTCCTTCATCAAAGTTTTTCTTCCATTGGCTTGGCATCGTTTAACGGCTTTCGCTATCAATTCTCTGACTGCGGCGTCAAGGCCCTCCAAAGCGTCAGAACCGAGTCTTATCCCCTCAGGCAAGGCCTCTCTTACACGGGATTCGACCACGATGCTTTCTTTGCCCATATCTGTTCGCCATAATACGGAAAATAGGCTTTAAATCCTTTTCTAACCCGTTTTTTGCAGTATTCCGCAGGAAACCTTATGATATTACCTTCATAGTTTGCCGATCAAGTCGAAATGCATAACCTTGGGTTTTTCGGCCAGCAGAGGTTCTTCGGTGGGATGGATGAACGGTTCCCGCCAGTTTCCGCCGGTGAACGATTTGATTGATTCGATGTCACGCCACAGGGAAACAACAACACCTACCGCGGGGTCGGAAGAGAAGTCGATTCCAAAGTAGGCGTCGAGACAGCCTTCGGTTTTCCGCATCAAAGGCGCCGCCTCCCGGACTGCAAACTCTTCAAAAGCTTTTTCAGCGCCTTTCTTCAGCGGGCAGGTCCACACCCTGATTATCATGGCCTTTGGACGGGTGAGATGGAATTAAGGTTTTTAGAATCTTGGGTTGTTGTTGGGTTATGCAGTATTTTGAGGCTGTGAAAATGGGTGAGATGGTTGCTCAACGGGCTCAGGCTTTGCTGAGCGCCTACACGGGATATGCCGTGGCCGCGATGATGGTGAAGGAAACGAAAGAAGGATGGGCTCCCGTGGGCGAAGAGAACCATTACGCGGTCGTCAACAAAGACGAGAACTTCTGTGTCGTGGTGGTCTGCGACGGAGACGGATACGTGAAGGCCTTATCCAACCCAATCCCATGTAGGGTTGCTGAAAGCATCGCTTCGAAGATGGAGAAAGATGGCTTGAAGAAATTTTCAGGTCGGCTGATTCTCCCGCTTTAGGGTTTCGATGAACCTCTCCGCGTCTCGGGCCATCGAAACGTTGTTGAACAAAACATAAGATTCCGCCGGCGAAATGGACCGAAGCTTCTGGGCGAGTTGTCGCAAGTCTTCGTCGCTATAGCGGTAGGAGTAGTTTACTTCACCTTTTCCGAGGCCGTGAAGACGCGTGTACAAAATTTCTGTCTCCGTCAAGGGATTGTTCTTCATCAAATCGACGACGTGAAGTACGCCTGTTTTTTCGCAGATAGATTTCACGACCTTCCTGTTGGCGGCTATTCTGCCCCGCGGCTCCCACGCGAGCAAAAGCCCGAACGCCGTTGCGTGGTCGAAAAATTTGAGAACGTTTTCGTGGATTTCCTCTGAATCGGGCATCGTGGGCGGAGTTTGGACGACGACTATTTTCGCATCCAAAGCCTTGGCCACTTCAACCGTCTTTTCCCAAGCTTCAAGATTTTCTTTCACAGGCCGTAGCCAGCCGTACCTCATTTTCTTCAGCGTTTCGGGGTTGACGCCGGCCCTCTTCCAAGTCGGGCTGGAAACTGGATGAGTTATGGCCTGCCAAGCCTTCATACAGAAAACGAAACCCGACGGCGCGTTTCTTTTCCAGCTCAACACGGTTTCCACCTTCGGAAGCTTGTAGAAAGTTTCCTGCACTTCGACGACAGGAAATTTGTCAAAATACGCCTTCTTCCCTCCTTTGACCGCCCAGCCGCAACAGCCGACCAAAACCTTCATCAAACAAAACCAACGAAGGCCCTGGGCATAAAAATTTCCAGCGCAAACATTTGACAGGCTCAGCCGGGTTCATGCTAAATCTTTAAACCGGCTCATACCTTAATAGAGTTGGTGGCGGCGGGAAAGGCCGGGGAGCCAGCCCTTCCCTCCACCCGAAACGGGCTTCATGCGGGGGCCGGACAACCTGCGGGGGCGCGTGAGGCCCTCCGGTCCCTCGGATGCGTGGAGGCGATGAGGATACGCCGGATGGGGGCGCCGTAGACGGGCAAAGCCTTCGTAGGAAGGCTCCAACCCGTCGAATGCGTCGAACCGTGTCAGGCCCGGGAGGGAGCAGCACTAAGATGCAACGGCGCAGCCCATCCACAAGCGTGTTCAAGCATTCCACCCATCCGAGAACCGGGCCCGGGCCCTCGCCACCCCGGGGAGCCGCCGCCACCGATTAGATACACCAGACTAAAATACATCAGACAGCAGCATCAAGTAGGATGAAAAGATTCAACGTCCGCGGTTTTGTCTCCTCGCGTCTACCAGCCGCGGCCATATCCACGGCCATCTTGATAGCTTTGCTCGCTGTCGGGGCATTAACTCCCATGTCGCGGGGAGACGCCGAAGCCATCGTAAACCAGTTCGACAACCTCCTGCCCACACTCATCGCAACACCGGCTGGAATTTTCTTCAACAACTTGGCCGCATCCCTTTTGATGATGATACCAGCGGCTGGAATGGCCTTGGCCGCCTTCATCGTCTATAACACGGGAATGGTCATCGGCGCCTACTCCATAGTCTCCAACACACCCGTAGCGTTATCTCTCCTTATTCCGTTCCTGACTATCTACGGGTTCATAGAGATGCTCGCCTACGGGTTCGCCGTATCCCAAAGTTTCTTCCTCACGTCGTCAGCCGTCAAGAGAACCTTTCGGAAAGAACTAAGTATTCTGCCGATTTCAATCGCGGCCGGTGTGGGGCTTCTTTTCATCGGCGCGGTCCTCGAATGGATTTTGATCGTTTTTCTGCAGGGTATGCTAACTGCTTAAACGCATGAACAGATGGGCCATCAGATCGCCGGCGAAAAAGTTCAGAAAATATCCAGCCGTGAAGAAAATCAATAACGGAATTCCCGGAGTTATCCAAACATCATTCCGCTCAACCTTTTCAAGCTCTTCGATTCCTAAATTGAACCGAAACTTTCTGACACCTTCCTCAAAGGTTTCCATCACTCCCCAGAAGCTTTTCCCAGCAGCGTTTTTGACCCGCGTTCCGAGAAACAGGGCCACAAGCCTTCGATATGGTTTTTCCGCTTCAAACCCCTCGAAAATTTTTTCACCCCTCAACAACCGGTAGGAATTGAAAAGGCCAAAGAAAATCGGCAAACTTATCGAAAGAATCATGCCGTTGGTCAGCACCGTCAAAGCTGTTACGCCATGTATCTGGGGAGAACTCGATGAGAAAGGCTGGATGAATGAAATGGCTACCAACGCTTTTGCGTCAGCTCCTCCATAGAGGCCGGCAAAGTAGAAGGCGAACGCCAGACCCGCCGAGACCAGAATCGCCGCCCCGTATCTCAGCCACCAGTCGAGCCCGAGCAGGTGAAAAAAGTAGAAGTTGAACGCGAAGCCGGCGGCCGCCGGAACCACCCATACTATGTCTTCGACCTCCCGCTTCTTCAGGTCGAGGTAGGAGGAGTAGAGGAGGGTAATGCCTACGATTACGGTGCTCCACAGCTCCATCGAGTTTAAGGCCAGATACCTTGGTAATTTATGGCTTCCGCTACTTTCTCGACCGCCAAAATCATCGCCCCCTGCCTCATCGGCACCTCATATTTCTTGGCCCTTTCGTTGACGTCTTTGAATCCCCTAACCATTTTAGCCTCCAGTTTGGAATGCACCTCTTCGATGGTCCATGTTTCCCGCTTCAGGTTCTGGACCCATTCGAGGTAACTGACTGTGACGCCTCCGGCGTTGGAAAGGATATCGGGGACGACGGCGATCTTCCTTTCCTGCAGAACTTTGTCTCCGTCCGGAGTTGTCGGCCCGTTCGCGCCTTCAGCTATCACCGCCGCATCAATTCGCTCCGCAACCTGTTTGTTTATGGCGTTCTCGAGGGCCGCGGGTATCAGAAGGTCGCATTTGACGGTCAAAACTTCGTCGGCGGCCAAAGGCTTCGAGCCGGGGAAGCCGACCACGGAGCCCGTTTTGTTCTTATGCTCGATGACTTTGTGGGGGTTTAGCCCTTCGGAGTTGTATATGCCTCCTTTGGAATCGCTGACCGCTATTATTTTCGCTCCATATTCGTCGTGTAGGATTTTCGCGGCATTATAGCCCACGTTCCCAAATCCCTGTATCGCGACTTTCGCATCCTTGAGAGGTTTGCCAACCGATTTGAAGAACTCTCTCGCGGTAATAACCACCCCCCTCGAAGTGGCGTCAAGCCTTCCAAGGCTTCCATAAAGGCTGATGGGTTTGCCGGTGGCGACCTCCGGCGTAAACACCCCCCGCAGCATGCTATAGGTGTCAACCATCCAAGCCATTGTCTGCGCATCGGTGTAGACATCGGGCCCCGGAATGTCTATGTAGGGTCCTATGACGTCGTAGATCATCGAAGTATATCTGCGGGTGACTCTTTCGAGCTCGGACTTTGAAAGGGATTTGGGGTCGCATGCAACGCCGCCTTTCGCCCCTCCGTACGGCAGGTCCACTACTGCGCATTTCCAAGTCATCAGCATAGCTAAGGCCGTGACCTCTTCGACGTCGACCGATGGATAATATCTGACGCCGCCTTTGTAGGGCCCGCGGGCGTTGCTGTGTTGAACCCGAATACCCGTAAAAACCTTCGTCTCCCCTTTGTCGGTTTTTATCGGAACCGAAACAATCACTGTTCTTTTGGGCCTTTTGAGAATTTCATGAAGCCCGGGGTCGAGGTTGAGATATTCCGCAGCTTCCTTCAACATCAAAAGAGCGGTATTGAGAAAAACAGCTCCAGAGCTCACGTCAAAATAGCAACTCCTTGGAATAAATAGCTTAAACTCCAAACCCCTAAACTATTGGAAGAAGGCACTATGCAGCTTAATAAATGCGGTAATTGCTACTTTGAATATGGAGGAAAAATCCGTCGGAGGACGCAAATTTCTTTTGCTTAACTGGAGTGATGTCGAAAAAGGAGTTGACACGGTCGCTGAGAGAGTGTCCGGAGACGCTTACGAAGTCGACACGATTGTCGGCATTCTCCGCGGAGGCGTCATAGTTGCCGACCTTCTTTCAGACATTCTCGACATACCCGAAGTGTATGTGGTGGGATGCAGGTCCTATAAGGGGACGGAGGCCGGGGAGCTGAAAATCTACCACGACCTAATGTTGACGGGGTTGCAGGGCCGTAGCGTGCTCCTCGTCGACGACATCGCCGACACGGGCTCGACGCTCGACGCCGCGGCCGAAAAGCTGCTCAAACCACGAAACCCCAAGAAAATTAGGACGGCTACGCTGCTGAAGAAACCATGGAGCAGCCACACCCCACACTACTACGCAATATCCACGGATGCGTGGGTGATTTTCCCGTGGGAAAGAGTTGAGACGATAAAGACGGTGGGAAAATTTTTTGTCGAAAATATGGGGTTTGAGGAGGCGGTGGAGGCGCTTTCGTCTCTATCTCGGTTGAGCCGGAAAAAAGTTCAATCCATTATTATGATGTCTCCGCAGCGCACTTATTAACTGGATGGACTTTTTTCGGGACGGGAATTGGGGCAGAGGGTCTACGCCGAGGTCTACGGCTGTTCAGCAAACCAAGCCGACGGCGAAATAGCGTTGGGTATTTTGAAGAAAAAAGGGCATCAGGTTGTCGATAGGCCGTCGGAAGCGGACTACATTGTTCTGGTGACATGTGCCGTAAAAAAGCCCACGGCCGACAGAATGATTCACCGGATTAGAAAATTCGCCGACCGTGGTTCGCGGCTGATAGTTGCTGGATGTATGGCGACCGGAGAAGCTGACAGGGTGAAGCACGTTGCGCCCATGGCCGTGCTTCTACCTCCCCGGAATATAACGGAAATTTCGTCGGTCATCGAAAAGGGTATTTTCAACGGTGGTCAAATAAAGCTCGGCTACCCGCGAATCAGAAGAAACCCCGTGGTTTCCATCATCCCCGTCTCCGAAGGCTGCAGATGGAGCAGATGCAGCTTCTGCATAGTACCCAAAACTCGGCCCGGGTTTGAAAGCTATCCCCTGCGGTCGATCGTGGAAGAAGTCCGTGAGTCTGTTAATGAAGGGTGTAAGGAGATCTGGCTTACCAGTCAGGACATGGGCAGCTACGGCCTCGAGTCGGGAAGGAATTTGCTTCCGGAACTTCTCGAATCGGTCAACAAGGTCGAAGGCAAATTCTACGTGCGGGTCGGGATGATGAACCCGATTTACTTGAAGCCCATCCTCAGACGCCTCGTAGAATCCTTCAAAGGCGAAAAAATCTTCAAGTTTCTCCATCTCCCCGTTCAATCCGGCTCCGACAAAATACTGAATGAAATGAGACGCGGCCACGACGTCAAGCTCTTCAAAGAAATCGTTTCAACGTTCAAAGATGTTTTCCCTGAATTGACTTTATCCACCGACGTTATCGTGGGTTATACGTCTGAAACAGAGGAAGATTTTGAACAGACTTTGAAGCTTCTCGAAGAAATCAGGCCTTCCGTCGTCAACGTCTCAAAATATTTTCCAAGGCCAGGAACGCTGGCTCAGAACCTCAGACCCGTGTCGTCCCAAACAGTCACCAAACGGATTGCCGAACTTAACGCCGTTCTCGCAGATATTCAAGTCAGAAACAATCAGCGATGGGTTGGATGGTGTGGCGAGGTTTTGGTCGACGAGGTGGGTAAGAAAGGGAAAATGATTGGCCGCAACTACGCCTATAGACCAGTCGTTTTCGAGTCTGAAGAAAATTTGTTGGGGAGATTTGTGGAAGTGGAAGTGGTGGAAGCCGAAAGAACTTACTTACGAGGCAGGTTGTTGGGGCGGAGTTTCGGGTAACGGGCCTTCGACGACTGTCACGGTGCCGACCATCCACGGATGAGGAGTGCAGTGGTATGGGTATATCCCGGCTCGTCCAAAGACGAAGACCCATCTTTCGCCGGCTCCGAAAAGCCCGGAATCAAACAACCCTTGGTCGGATGTCACCGTATGAGCTACGCTTACTTTTTCAGCGTTAACCCAGATAACCGTGCTGTTGTAGCGTGCCAAAACTTTGACGCTGGCGGGAGAATAGGTTTCGGTCGCCGCAGGGTCGTAGGAGCCGGGCAGTATCACAATCGTTACGTTGAACGGCGTCGGGCCTGTGAGCCCTATTTGTTCGACTTTGGCGAAAGGCCCTATCTGCAAGGCTGCGGAAACCAAAACAAACGATATCAGGCTAATGCCCATAAAGCTGAGGGCATAGACTTTTCCGCTTGAGAGAATTGGAAGTCCTCCTCTAAGCAGCCCAATCGGAAGCATCACGATGCCCAAAGCGAGGAGGAATGCGGAAAATTCGGCTAGGGGACGCATGGTCTCCGAAATTCCGATGTACGGGATGAAAACTCCTGCCACACCCATTATGATAAACAGAATCGCGACAACCAGAACTGCCTCGTCCATGGCTACAATTTTTTGAAGCCGATTTTTATACTGTTGCATAAATTCCAAAATTTTCACGGGCGTCGGAATGTAGTTAAATAAGTATCTTTTTGATGCTTCTGTGTTGAAGGCGGCGGTTATCGGTGGAACGGGTGAAATGGGGTTCGGGCTGGCGGCGAGGCTCGCCTACGCCGGGGTTGAAGTGGTCATCGGGTCGAGGAGAACCGAGAAAGCGGTTGAAGCCGCTGAAAAAATCAAGAACATCATCAAAAACGGCAACGTTTCAGGGAAAACCAACCAAGAATCTGTGAAAGGCTGCGACTTTGTCTTCTTTAGCGTCCCCTATGAAGGTATGACTGAAATCGCTCAAAGCGTTGCAGCCTCTATTGAAAGAGATGTCGTCGTGGTGTCGTGCATCGTTCCCTTCGTGGAAACCAAGTCGTCGGCGGCGGAAGAACTCGCCAGCCTACTGCAAGCCGGGGAAAACATCGTTTCCGCACTCCATACAATCAGCGCATCACTGCTCAGCGATTTGCACCAACCCATCAACTCTGACACCTTCCTCTTCGGAGACAACAAAGCAGCAAAAAAACAGCTGGCCAAGCTTTTGACAAAAATCGAAGGCCTCAGACCCGTCGACGGAGGACCTTTGAAAAACTCGAGGTACGGCGAATCTTTCACGCGTTTCCTCGTGGGCGTAAACAAGCGTTATGGAGTGTCGTCGGCGGGTTTGAGGGTCACGGGGCTCGAAGATTCGGCGGTTTATAGGAGATGGGAGGATTGAAGCCTTCGCCAACCATTTTTAGGGCTTATGATGTAAGAGGTGTTTACGAAAAGGACATCGACGAAGAAATAGCCTATGGAATCGGCAGGGCCTTCGGTGTCATGGTTTCAGGAAATGTAATCGTGGGACGCGATGTGCGGCGGAGCGGAGAAAAGCTGGTGAATGCTTTGGCGGATGGGTTGACCGACTCCGGCGTCGATGTGTTGATCGGCGGCATCTGCACGACCCCGGCGTGCTACTTCGGCGGAAGGTTCTTCAAAACCGCGGGCGGTGTGATGGTTACCGCCAGCCACAACCCGCCCGAATGGAATGGGTTCAAGATGTTCCTCGCAGACGGAGAAACCGTTTCCCAAGGCGCTGGAATGGAGAAGATACGTGAAATGGTCATCAACCAGAGTTACGGCCCTCGCTCACCAACCAAAGGCCGGGTCGAAAAAGTCGACCTCAACCATTATTATGTCAACCACTTGGTCAAAAAATTTCCGTCATTCGAAGGCGTCAAGATGGCGGCTGACATGAGCGACGGCTCGGCCTGCCTCGTCTACCCGCGAATCGCGGATCAACTCAAAATCAAAGCAATTCTGTTGAACGACAACCCCGACGGATACTTCCGGGGACATTCTCCGGAGCCGACCGAGGAAAACATATCAGCCCTCAAAAAAACCGTGGTGGAGCAAGGACTCGATTTTGGAGTGGCCTTCGACGGCGACGCCGACAGAGCGGTATTCGTAGACGACAAAGGCCGGACACTTGAAGGCGACATAGCCCTCGCCGTTTTGCTAAAGGCCCTCGATAGAAAAGGATTGGTCATCTATGACGTCAATTCTTCGACGGCCCTCAAGGAGGTCGCGGAAAGACATGGTTTCCAGACGCTGGAATGGAAGGTCGGAAGAGCTTTCATACACAGAAAAGTACGAGAGCTGGGGGCCGTAATCGGAGGCGAGAAAAGCAACCACCTCTACTTCGGCGAACTCGCGGGAGACGACGACGCGATCTATGCGTCGCTGAAAATGGCCCAGATAATATATTCGTCCAAAAAACCCTTGTCGAAGCACGTTGACGAAATACCGAAATACCCGACAACCCCCATCATGGTTTTCGACTGCCCCGACGAAACAAAATTCGAAGCAGTGGAAAAAATTGCAGAAGAGCTCGAAGCCCTTGGCATGAAAGTTTCAAGACTCGATGGCGTCAAAGCCTACAGCGAAAATGGATGGATATTGGTGAGAGCTTCGAACACCATGCCGCAGATAAAAATGTCCGCCGAAGCCAGAGACGTAGAATCTCTCAAGAAGTTGAAGGAGCTCGGAGAAAGATTGATTAAACAGGCAACCACGTCGAGGTTGTAAATTTGTTTGAATGGCTTGAATCTACGGCGGTAACCTACGGGCCCGTAGGCGTTTTCGCCGTTTCCCTGTTGGGAAGCCTTCTGCCCTTCGTCCCCGTGCCCTACCTCTTCGTCGTCGTACTATTGAGCGACACCGTCGACCCCGTGATTCTCGGCCTTGCCTCTGGAATCGGCGGGTCGTTGGGCAAGATCACATCCTACCTAATAGGAAGAATGGGCTACCGCCTGCTCGACGAACGACGGCAGAAGAGGATGGATGCACTGCGGGAAATAATCGGAAAGTACGGGGAAATAGGAGTTTTCGTTTTCGCGTTAACCCCATTACCGGACGACGTTTACCTCATACCGGCGGGGATGGTGAGGCTGAATTTCTGGAGGTTCTTATTCGCTAACACTGCGGGAAAAATAATTCTCGCGACTCTCGTGGCATTTCTCGGCAGGACGTATTTCCAGTTCGCGGAAATTCTGCTCGGCGAATCCACTTGGATTTCGACAGCGGCGGCGGTTTTGGCCATGGTCGCGATCACCGTAATACTTCTCCGAATCGACTGGGAGAACATCCTTAAAACCGTCAAAAAATCGGGATGGAAAGGAATATTCCAAGACTTTAAACTTTGGAAGCGGTGAAAGCAACATTAATGGGGAGTTTCTCTCGAAAACACGGGTTTTTGACAAAAAGGCATTTATGCATCCGAGTATTTACTCAAGCAGGTTGAAAGGCACTGGGTCGCTTCTTGTTGGGTTGTCCATGGCCGGGTTGGTTTTCTCCATGTGGTTCGCCGGGGCCGCCTTCCTCGTCCCCATGCTTTTCCGATTTCTTGTTCCTGACCTTCTATTTGTTTTCGTGATGAACGGCTTGATTCTATCCTCGCTATACTCAGTCATTCACTACAAGCTGCATGGAGTGGTTTTCTGGCCCGTGATGGTCGCTGGCTCGGTCGTCGGCGGCTTGTTAGCCTATTTGCTGATGCTGTTTGCGGGGTCGGTATGGCCTTTAGAGGTTTGGATAACTGGGTTGGCTGTCTTCACGGGCCCACCCATCTTGATCAGCGTGGTTAAAACGCTGTCCGTCCGCGGCAAACCAGCTACTGTGGCCGTAGTCGAAACAGTGGAACCAGTGACCGCAACAGCTCCGGCAACAGAGACACAACAGGCAGCTCAAGAAACTCAGCCAAAACCACAACCCCAAATAACAACTCAGAAAGCTCCACAGCAAGAGCCAACACCATCAACAGTCGAAACAACCACACCAGCGATATCTCAAGTCATGATATACCAAGAAGGACTTAAGCCCGCGGAGGCTGTGCAGAAAATCGACAGCGAAGATTTCGAAGACTACATCCTCGACTTCATCGACAGCAAGAAAATAACCGAGCTGGTTCCCGTCATATCTCCTTCAGACGACGGAGGCGTTTATCCCATGATACAAGATGAAATCGACATCGACACTACTCGGTTAAACATTGTTTTAAAAAGACTGCTCGATAAAGGCATCATCAGAATAGGTGGAATCGAGTTCAAGCGAATCGCATGCCCCCGATGTTACAGCTCGTCCGTCATGTTTTCGATAAGCTGCAAATCATGCAAATCTCCAAACATCAGCCGCCAAAGAATACTTCAGCACGAGTCATGCGGTTATCTTGGCCCGGAAGAGCGTTTTCTCGAAGGAGGCCGTTACATGTGTCCACGATGCGGTACCGAGGTTACGGTCGCAAAAGAACCCGAGGAAGAGACCATGCATGACAAGGTGAAAGTTCATTCCAGCCTCTTCATTTGCTATCAGTGTAACGAGGTCAACAACGAGCCACTCGTGTCCTTCAGGTGCATCACCTGCGGCATGGAATTCGATTACAACAGCCTCGAACTCAAAACCTTCTACAGATACTTAGTTAGTCTTGACTCGCTTTCGAAAGTTCTTGAACACAACAAACCAGTAAAACTAATCATCGAGGAAATGAGGCTATTGGGTTACAAGGTCGAAAAGAACGTCAAGGTCGTGGGTTCATCCAACCTAACCCACCGCGTCGACCTCCTCGTCTCCAAAGACGGTGTCAAAAAAGCTCTAATCATGTTTCTTAAAAGCGACCGAAAAGATGAACAGGTCAACAACATCATGAAAGTGATGACGATGAAGCTTGACCTCACCGACTTGGATTTCTACGTTCTCAGCTACTTCCCGCTGCATGCGGAGGCGAAAAGGCTGATGGAGCTCTTCAACATATGGTATATCGAGTCTGTTTTGACAAAAAACATATCTGCGATCGTTTCAAGCCTTTTCGCAGAACGAAAAGTTTGAGGTGGTGAAGGAAAATGGCTAAACAAAAGGAGAAGAAAACGGTCCGGCAGTGGGAGGGAATCTACGTAGGAAGCCTCAAGCCGGAATACACCATACTCGACAGCTACTACATCAAGGAAAAGTACGGCCAAGTTGTTATCGCTTCGCCTCCGTCAGTGGTGGCTGAGCCCATTTACTACGTGGTCGAGGAACCTCTCAGCCCGAAAGAGGAAATCGCGCTGGAGAGGGTTAAGGAGATTTTGACAAAGGAGCTGGATTTTCCCAAACTCGGCGAGGAGGAAGAAGTCAGGAAGGCGGTCATCGAGACGACGAAGAAGATCATGAAAAAATATCTGTCGGCTTTGGGGTTGGGCTCCATAGATGAGGCGACATCTGAAAAGTTTCTCTACTATGTTGAAAGGGATATGATGGGTTTCGGTCCTCTGAACATCATCATGGACGACTACCGCGTCGAGGACATTTCATGCGACGGGGTGGGTGTGCCGATCTACGTGTGGCACCGCGACTTTGAATCACTTCCGACGAACATCATCTT
>JANWZT010000049.1 GCA_025054515.1 Candidatus Caldarchaeum sp. | reverse complement strand
TGAATTCGAAAATCAACCTCGCAGCCACGGCGGCGGTCGCTCCGGTGTCAAACGATGGGTTGACCTCCATCAAATCAAATCCCACGGGATGATATTTTCCCAGAAATTTGACCAAATCAATTATCTGTGAAGGATTGGCGCCTTCTGGCTCCGGATTTCCGACGCCGGGCGCATAAGCCGGGTCGAGGACGTCGATGTCGACCGATATGTAGGGCCTGCCACCAGCTGTGATTTCGGATAAGACGCGTAGAACACGGGAAAAATCATCCAGCTCGCAGGCTTTGACGTAGGCGATTTTTCTTTCTTGAGCGTAGGCCTCTTCGGAAAAATCGTAGCCCCGCACGCCGATGACGGCTACACGGAGGGATGGGTTTTTCTCGACGAGCCTCCGCAGATAGGATGCGTGGTTCATCCTCAGCCCGGCGTAGTCGTCGCGAAGGTCGAAATGCGCATCGAAGACAATCAGTGAAGAGGCTCTCTTTTTGAGGGCTTTTAAGGCGGCGTAGGTGAAGGTGTGTTCGCCGCCAATCATGATTGGAATTTTTCCGTCGGCGTCGATTTTCGCGACGACGCGGTACACGCGGGCCAGCATTTTCGAAAGTTTGACGTCGTAAACTATGTCTCCTCCGTCGAAGACTTTTGCGGCGGAAAGGTCTGCTTTGGTGCGGTAGCTGTTGGCTTCGATGTTGGCGCTGAATTTTCTGACCGCTTCGGGGCCTGCACTCGCTCCGCGTCTAAAACTGCTTGAAAGGTCATATGGAACGCCGAAGACGAAAAACTTCGCGTCTTGTAGACTTGTTTCAGAACCGAGGAACGGTGTTCGACTTTTTAGCAAGAATTCGTAATTAATCATTTCTTGTCATTGTCCTCCGTCTGATATCGTTTAAATAGAGTTTTCCTCTTTTGTGGCTTGATGGCTCGATGGAAGACGCTGGCTGTCTATGGGTTGGCTTTTTTGGTTCGGATGGCTTTGGCTCCGTTTTTCGGCCATTCGTGGGATGCTTACGTCTGGGTAAAAAGCGGCGAATTGTTCGTCGGAGGCAGAGATGTTTATTCCGTCCGTAGTTTGACCGATTTTCCATGGGGCTTCTACGCCTATCCGCCGATGTGGCTCTATTGGCTCGGGATATCCTACTACATCGCCGGCTTTCAAAACAACCTTAACCTCTACATGTTAGTGGTCAAACTACCTATAATCATAGCTGACTTGGCCGTCGCCGTCCTCATATCCAAAATGGCCGCTGAAATGAACCTCTTACGCATAGCGGGGAAGAGCGCGATACTTTGGCTCTTCAACCCGTTGGTTATTCTGATTTCGGCTGTCTGGGGGATGTTCGATTCGATTCCGGTCGCCTTGTCTCTGTGGGGAGTTTTGATGGCCGTTCGAAGACGGTATCTTTTCGCTTCTTTTTTGTTTGGTCTTGGAGCGGCGGTGAAAATCTACCCGCTGTTGCTTGTCCTCCCGCTTTGCTTCTACATCATTTTTCACGAAAAAAAGGAATACCGAGAGAGTTTGAAAGTTCTTTCGGCGGCCTTGGCCGGCTTCATCGTGCCCATGGCCCCATATCTCACAAATCCTTTACCGATAATCGATAAACTCCTCTACCATTTTGGAAACGTCGGAAGCTTCACCTACTGGACCGTGCTGTCGGTTGTATCGCCGCCTCCGGCCATTCCCATCATCTCTTACGGACTGTTCCTTCTGATCCTCTATTTGGCCTTCAGAAAATATTTGAAAGAGAGAGCTTCGTGGTCGGTTTTCGAGCTTTCCGCGGTCACGCTGCTGGCCTTTCTCGCAACGTCGGCTAAGGTTAACGTTCAATACGTCCTGTGGATTTTACCGTTTCTGTTAATTTTTTCACTACGGGCCAGCGGTAAAGAGTTTCGACTCAACACATTTCTCCTCGTATCCGCGGGCCTTCTTTTCATCGCCGCTGCTCAGACCGCTTTGGCGATATTCGACCTCCGCAACATCGGGAAAATCGTGATTTCCCGTGAAGTCCAGTCCGTCACTTTCGGCGGCTTCATATTGATATTATCTGCTCTTCTGGGTGGCTCTCGCTTCGTCACACTTCTTATGAATCTCTTGAAAACAGGTAAAACTGTTTGGACGGTTTCGAGGATTGCGTTGGTTTTACTGGTGATGGTTTTCGCGGCGGTCGTCATGGTTTTCCCAGTTGGGACGGGGCTTGTTCTCCCCAAATATCGGGTTGTCGTCGGCGTAACCGAAGGAGTAGAGGCCCTGTTCAACAAGTCAGACATGTATGAGCTGTCACCCGTGCTGGACAAGTTCGAGCTGACCCACCTCGTGTTCCCCGTAGGCCCCGAAGCCTTGATGTACGGAGGGGATTATGGAAAATCTTTCCGGTTCAAGCTGTCAAACGAAGCATGGACGATGGAGGATATGCGAAACCTCGCCACACAGTTGACGAAGAGGGGTGTGAAGCCCCTTCTCGGAATCTACCTCAAGGCAACATACGTCTCAATCCACTACGGTTACCACGGATACAACTCAAGCCGGTTTATCACAGAATACGGCGACTGCATCGACGGAGAAGCTAATATTTACTTTCAGTGCGTCACCTCTTCAGGCGTTACACTGGCCCGTGTTTTTGCCGAAAGAGCGTTGTATTCGGCCCGCGAGATGGGTTTCGCCGGCGTATATGTGATGGGGGCTGACTGGCAAGGGGGCGAGGAGACGATGGCGAGCGTGGCCTCGCTGGTCTCTGAGTTAAGGCAGCTTAGCATCGGAAAAGGATTTGAAATATTCGTTGAAGCCGACCTTCTATCAACAAAAGACCATCCATGGGTCGAAGAAATTCTGCTCAACCAATCTGACTACGTCGTGGTCTTGACCAACCCCTTCATAAATTCGCTGAAACGCCCTCTACAGGGAAACTTTACAGCAGGCCTTTACAAAGCACATCTCGAAAGAATTTTGCAGAAAACCGGTGGCAGAGCGTCAACCCTCTTTTCCGTCCACGTAATGGACATCGCGGAAGGATGGGTCAGCCCAGCCCTTCAGCTACAGGTCGAAGTTAACACATTCGCGTCGGTGCCCGGCATAAAAGGCTACGCAATCTACCACGTCAACCGATATCTTCCGGTCAAAATCTCGTTTAAATGATGGATTCCGGAATTCTGCGCCATTTAGGAACCTGCGGATAGGCAATTCCGTTGACGTCGACCAGCGCGGAACCCAGCCAATGGCCTCTATAAACTCCTAAAATCGTTTTCGAATTCGTCGGCCCGATTCTGACGGGGTCGCCTCTCATCCAGGCGACGGCCTGTTCCCGGGAAAGCTCCACGACGTGAGCGCCGGGCATTTTTTCGATAAACATGCATCCCTCGATGGTCAACGTCGGAAAAAATTTTCTCCTTTTTACGATGTAAAGCCCCACGTTCGTCACTCCTTTCAACGACGAGGCGACGGCGAAGGCCTCTTCCGTGACGATCCTGATTTTGTTTTCACCGGTCTGCATCAACACGTAGCCATTCGTACGGAGGAGAACGCCATACGCCTGCTCAACCTCTTCCGAGAGAATTTTGCGGTCTTTTTCATCGATTCTATGCATTTCTTTCACCCGCGTTTCCGTATTTTGGCGACGTAGAAGCCTTCCGCCCCGCTCTGGTAGGGGAAAATTCTCGCCGTCTTCTTCATTTCCGATGAAAAACGCAGTTGATTCCATTCTTCAAGCCCATTGTCGAATTCGATATTTTGAAGGCCCAGCTGAACAACTTCGGCGTCACCGTGTTTTTCGACCAACGAAGACACTACCATTTCGTTCTCGTAGGGGTGAAAGGTACAGGTCGAATACACCAGTATCCCGCCCTTCTTGAGTGCTGAATATCCAGAAAAAAGAAGATTGGTCTGAAGCCGTGCAAGCCTGATCGAAGTCTTCGGGTTCCAGTATTTGAGCACGGTCCAGTCTTTCATGCCTATGCCTAAGGAGCTGCAGGGTGCATCAACCAGTACCCTGTCGAAGAATTCGCGGTGCCTGTAGCCGAAACGCCTCCCATCTGCGAGCGTGATGATTCCGTTTACGACGCCGCAGCGCTGCATGTTCGATGCTAAGGCCTTGAGCCTCGTCCTTGACACGTCGTTGGCCACGAGCACGCCTTTTCCAGCCTGCTTCTGGGCGATGTGGGTTGCCTTACTTCCCGGCGCGGCACACAAATCCAAAACCCTACACCCCGGCTCGATCTCAAGCAGATCAGTTATCAGCATCGAGACAGGGCCTTGAACGTAAACGTATCCAAGCATGTGCCACAGAGAAACAGACAACACGCCTTCCGGTTTCGCGTAAAATCCATCGACGGTGAACGGGACTGGAACAACATCAAGCCCCTCATCTTTCAACAGCTCCAAGCACACTTCCTTCCGAACCTTCAAGGTATTAACCCGAAAAGCTTCAGGCAGAGGTTTCGAGTAACAGTAAATTAGGTCGTCCAGCCTGTCGCCGACGAAATCACGGAAAAAAGACAACAAGTCATCGCTAATCTTGACGCTCATTTGACGACTTCACCGACCGCAGATGCCCAGATCAGCAGATCAAGCAACGCCGGGCTGACATCCAGCTTTTCTGCATGTTCGATAAACTTCCTCTCCAAGCTAAGGTAGGTTTTTCGTGACAAAGATTTAGGCCTCTTCCTAACCAACCTATTTGCAAGCAGGTATCTCAAAATGTGGCGGTCTATGACCGCGACACGTTCGAATCCTAAATTTCTCAAAAAATGGCTTGCCTCCTTCCAACCGAGGCCTTTCACGTTTTCCACAAGGAATTCCCTCAACACATGCACGTCGTCAACCATCCTTATCTCACGGAGGATGGAGGGAAATTTTCGCCGGGCGTCAACGATGTAGCGGGCCTTTGTGTTGTGGAATCGGACTCCGCAACTTCGAAGAACAGAGGCGACTTCGGGCAAGTTCATGATTTTCTTCCCAGTCAGTTCTTCAACAGCTTTGAGAGCGTTGACCGCTTTGGTCTGCGGTGTGCACAAACAATAGACCAATTCTTCCCAAACTTTAGCGTCATCGTGTATGTTGTGACGGAAAACATTCAACACTTTTTCTGCTTCCCTGCCGTAGACGACGGCCTTACTTAACACATCTTTCGTCTTCATCCTTTCATCTGGACAGCATCCACCTTTTTGAAGAAAAATTTAGTTTTTCCCAAAGTCTGCAAAGAACTCGGCCTGACCCTCAGCAAAACAGGAATATCCGAAACCACTTTCCCAAGGACCAGACAATGCCTTGGCGGCATTTTTTTTGCAAGTATCCTAACTGTTTCGGAGTCGATTTTTGTAATTTTGGCAATTCTTTCGAGATCGTTGTCGTTAGTGAAGTTGAAAAGGAAGATGTTATCTGCTTGCCGGTAGACGAGTTCAGGGATTGTGTCGGGCTGGTTGGTCACGAAGATGGGGAAAAGCCCAATGTGGCGCATTCTTGTGACGAGGTCTTCCCAATAGGTTTCCCGCAGGTAAAGGTGAGCTTCCTCGGCGAAAAGGAATAGCGGCTCCGCCTTGTTCTGCGACAGAATCGATGAAAGACGGCTCAGAAGGTATTCGACAACGAGACGTCGGACGCCCGGCATTAAGTTAGAAAGGTTGGCTACTAGAACGTTTCCGCTCGGACGTTTTTGGAGAAGCGCAACCAAGTCGGAGGCCTTTTCGGCGATGAAGCCCGACGATTCTATGCTCTGAAGCCGGGATAGAATTGCATCCCTGACGGCTTCGTTCATAGGCTCTTTCTCAACTGCTTCAATCAACTCGTGTAGGACTACATGGCGTGTCTTAAATTCCAGTTTCCGCCAAACTCTCGCAAGTTCCCGCAGACTCGTCGCGGGCGTAAGATAAACGTGCTCGAGAATGTCGAGAAAGGTCTTCAGCCCCATGTCGCTGAGGGATGCAGTGAAGTTTTGGCCGGGGTTAAGCACGGTAAACGAACCCGCTAAACGGCTTCGTCCTCCATCAACTGTTTTGTCGAGGTTCAGGTATTCGCCGTTGACGTCGAAAATCAAAACGGTTCCGCCGAAGGACGCAATGGCCTCGACCAATATTTTGGCCAGATGTGATTTTCCGCTTTCCTTCTTGCCCGTGATTATCGTCAAACTGCCATCGAGACGGGACAAAGATAGGTGAAATTCTTCACCGCATACCGTACCCGCTTCAAACAAGAGAGAGTTCTCGCCGCCGGCGGTCATTTCCTCCAAAAAACCTGCGGACGGCTTTTCAAACCGAGCAGAATACCTGTTGGGCAACCAAGGCGAAGTATGAGACGATACGCCTCTGTCGACGACCGCGCGTACCTTCGCTGTCACCGTTCTTGCTTCCCGCACCATCATGGAGAGGGAAGCGGTGTTGTAGGGGTCGAGGACGGAGACGTTCTCCATTCCGTCGACCACAAGGTCTCTGAGAAGGTCTTCCACTTCGCCGGGAAAATCGACGTAACCGACGTCGATGACCTGCGTCAGGAGGTATCGTTCTTCATCACCTATTTTGATGTAGTCGCCTATTTCGAAGTTGAGCTCGGTGGGCGTGCAGAGAATTTCAATGGAATCACCTTTTTTGTGGAGGATTTTCATCCCGGCTCACGAGTTGGTTATGGGTGTGAAGAGGGATGTTCTGATCTCCGTTGTGTGGACGAACCTTATGTTGAATAGGTTTTCGAGTGAAGCTCTGGCAGATATCATGTCTAGGCGGCTCATTTTGGCGAGTTGGTGGGCGATGATGAGCGATTCGGGATACCCGTAGATGATTGGTTCGCTGGAAAGGAGGGCGTTGAAAAGCTCCGCGTCGCTTTCTCTCGAAGCGACGTCAACTCGAAAGGGGAAGTAACCTTGGGCAAGCCGGGAAACGTACACCGCTCCTTCGCAGACAGACCATCGGCTGCGGTCGTGGACCGGTATGCGAATTAGGTAAGGCGGCTTAACGTCGGCTAGGTACGACAGGATGCTGCGGCCTCGCAAAGTTAATGTCGTTGATTTTGAGAAGGCTGCTATCCCAAGACCCTGCTGTTTGGCGACTTCGACGATCTTTGAAACAGCTTCTAATGGGCTGTCTAAAGGACCGACGGTCAGCGAGCCGTCGAGCAGTAGTATTCCCCCTTTTATGAAACGGGCTGCGTGTAGTTGGAGAATTCTTTCGAAAAGGTTGCCGACGAGTTTGGGAGCGGCTGACAAACTGAATGATGGCTGGTTCCAATTGATGTCGAGGGCTCTGTAAAGTACCGCAAGAAGTTGTTTGATGTTTTCTGGCGACGCTGTGTAAGCGAAGGGCCCGACGACGAAAGCCTTGACCTTTTCTTTAGTTCTGTTGATAATGCTACCCCTGACCGCCCAGACGGGGCCTTCGGCTGTTTCGGCGAGTTTGACGGTCGACATGTCGCAAGCCACAACCGTCACAGTTTGCCGTGAAGGATGGAGAGGGATGGTTTCGATAGCGTCCGAAATTTCGAGAAAGTCGTATTCGAAGTCCTGTGCCGTATGCTGCTCGGAGTAGATCAAAGGCGTGTCTCTCAATTTTTTTAGCGAATAGCTGGTTTCAAGGGTAAAGGTTTTTAGGAGGTTTTCAAGTTCAATCATGTGGTGGTGTTGTTGAATCAATTGATTGTCCATCTTGTGCATCAATTCCACATTCATATGAGTTATGGGAGATATTTATATGTTGTGCAACATGACCATCATGAGGGATTCAATTGTCGACAGCCAAAGTAAAAATCAACATCGGCAGCATCACGGTCGAAATCGAAGCTCCCATCGATAAGATAGAAGAAGCCGTCAAAAACACAATTGCGGCGATAAAAACGGCGGAGCCACAACAGACGAGCAAACAGCCAGCGGTCCAAAGAAAGCCGGTAACCTGCAAAAGAGCCGTCCTAGAGCTGGTCGAAGACGGTTGGATGAACAACGGCCGAACCCTGTCAGAGGTTGTTTCTGAGCTCGAACGAAGGGGATTTTCCTATGACACCACCGCGGTTGCTCACGTGTTGCTTGACCTTGTCCGGGAAAACGTCCTCGAAAGACTAGGAGAGCCGAGAAGCTACCTCTACGTCAACAAAGGAATGACGTTGAAAACTCCTCAGGTTCCAAGCGACGATTCAACAACATGACTTAGCCCAGCGGAAGTGATGCTGTATCCTCCTCTGCCCACCCTTCTCAACTGCCCTTTCTTAACCAACTCAGCCAACCGGCCGGAAACGGTCTTGTCCGGCCTTCCCAAAACCGAGGAAACTTCTGTTGCAAAAAAATCAGGCCCCTGTCCGTGTCCCAGCAAATGGTTAAGATGTTTCAAAACTCCGAACAGAAGTATCGCCGTCGATGTTGGTAACTTTGACAGGTCGGTTTTGAAGTAGAGGCCGGAAGATGTGTCGTAGGCGACGAAATTTTTAATTTTTTCGAGAATTTCGTCGACACCAGCAGTCCTGTTGAGTTTCGAAGCGAGAGAGAAAGAGGGGATCGTCTTCTCCAAAAATGCCACGACGTTGCGGTAGACATCCGCCGGCTCTCCTTCGAAATCAGCCTTCAAATCTCCGTAGCTGATCGAGACCTTTAACGACAATCCTTAACCCTCCAAGAAATG